>NZ_JAEQCF010000069.1:0-26857 GCF_020738625.1 Microcoleus sp. PH2017_09_SFU_O_A | reverse complement strand
GTTCTACACTAAGAACATTCTGCTTAACGAAGGCATTCGTGCTTGGATGGCTCCGACCGACCAACCCCACGAAAACTTCATCTTCCCTGAAGAAGTTCTGCCTCGCGGTAACGCACTTTAAAAAAATCAGGATTTGGATTTCAGCTTAATTTATGTTTTTTAAATTCAAACTAGAAATCCAAATTCCTATTCACCGGGTGGACGCAGTGCTCCTGCGGTCACCCGGAGAACAAAAAAACCGAAATCCAAAAACTAACATCGTTGGAGGTTCTACCGCGTGGTAACGCTCTCTAATTCCTATGCAAGCGGTCGCGACCAAGAATCCTCCGGATTCGCTTGGTGGTCAGGCAACGCTCGTTTGATCAATCTCTCAGGCAAACTGCTGGGCGCCCACGTCGCTCACGCTGGTTTGATCGTGTTCTGGGCAGGAGCAATGACTTTGTTTGAAGTCGCTCACTTTATCCCAGAAAAGCCCATGTACGAACAGGGCTTAATCTTGATGCCCCACGTCGCTACTTTGGGTTGGGGCGTCGGCCCCGGCGGTGAAGTTACTGATATCTTCCCGTTCTTCGTAGTCGGCGTTCTGCACTTGATTTCCTCTGCGGTTCTCGGTTTGGGCGGCATTTATCACGCCGTTCGCGGCCCAGAAGTTCTCGAAGAATACTCGAACTTCTTCGGCTACGACTGGAAAGACAAGAACCAGATGACCAACATCATCGGCTATCACCTGATTTTATTGGGTGGCGGTTGCTTGCTGCTGGTTGCTAAGGCCATGTTCTTCGGCGGTGTCTATGACACTTGGGCTCCGGGCGGCGGCGACGTGCGTATTATCACGAACCCAACCCTCAACCCCGCTGTGATTTTTGGGTACTTGGTTCGCGCTCCTTTTGGTGGCGAAGGCTGGCTGCTCAGCGTTAACAACATGGAAGACATCATCGGCGGTCACATCTGGCTTGGCCTGATTTGTATCTCTGGTGGTGTTTGGCACATTTTGACCAAGCCTTTCGGCTGGGCTCGTCGCGCCTTAATCTGGTCTGGCGAAGCTTACCTGTCCTACAGCTTGGGCGCTTTGTCCCTCATGGGCTTCATCGCTTGCTGCTTTGTCTGGTTCAACAATACTGCTTACCCTAGCGAATTTTACGGCCCGACGGGCCCGGAAGCTTCTCAAGCACAAGCTTTGACCTTCCTGATCCGCGACCAACGCTTGGGTGCTAACGTCGGTTCTGCACAAGGCCCTACCGGTCTGGGTAAATACCTGATGCGCTCTCCTACTGGCGAAATCATTTTCGGTGGTGAAACGATGCGTTTCTGGGATTTCCAAGGCCCTTGGTTGGAACCCTTACGCGGTACTAACGGTTTGGACTTGAACAAAATCAAGAATGATATTCAGCCTTGGCAAGCTCGCCGCGCTGCTGAGTACATGACTCACGCTCCTTTGGGTTCTTTGAACTCTGTGGGCGGCTTGGCAACTGAAGTTAACGCCTTTAACTATACTTCTCCCCGTTCTTGGTTGGCCTGTTTCCACTTTGTGATGGGTTTCTTCTTCTTGATCGGCCACTTGTGGCACGCTGGTCGCGCTCGCGCGGCTGTCGCTGGCTTTGAAAAAGGTATCAATCGCGAAAATGAAGCGGTTCTTTCTATGCCTGATTTGGACTAATCATCGGCCTTGTGCTGATGTGATTGTCTAATCAAAAAAAGCTCCTGCTTAACGGCAGGAGCTTTTTTTTAAGCCAATATCTCGAAAAAGTGGCGTTGCGATCGATGTTAAGCCTTTCTCTGAATTACTCCACAATTCTTGAGACTTGACTATTTTGATGAGTTCGGGTAAAGAACTTGCAGGCCGGCTCTACAAAGTTTATATTTAATTAAGGTACAAAAGTTTTAATCACACAAAATTGACAATAGCAATAGGAAGTTGCAGTTTGAAGGTAGATCCTTAGCTGTGCAAAACTAATCTACTTTTATTAAATGCCTGTGCTTTCAAAAATTGATAACACGCACAAAACTTTTTAGCCAATTACTATTATTGCTGGGAAAGCAAAAAATTAAGAATGGACTCATTAAAGCTCGAAAATGTCCAGGTGATTTACGATCGAGCAAATTTACTCGATCGCATCGCCAACCGCATTCGCCGCTCTCTAGAATTGCCAGAAATTCTCAGCGCCACAGCAGCGGAACTTCAATCGTTCTTGGGAACAGACAGGGTAAAAATCTATAAATTTCATAGCGATGGCAGCGGTGAAGTGATTGCTGAATCAATTAACGGCAAACGCTTGCCATCATTATTGGGGCTGCATTTTCCAGCAGACGATATTCCCCCTCACGCCCGCGAACTGTTCGCCCAAGTACAGGTGCGATCGATCGTCGATATCGATTCCGGGTTGCTAGGCCAAAGTCCCCGCCGCGACGAGGTTTCCGATCAAATGCTGCCCGATGAAGTGCGCTTTCGGGCGATCGACCCCTGCCACGCTGAATACTTAACTGCACTCGGCGTTAAAGCTTCCTTGGTAGTACCAATTTTTCACGACCAAGAATTGTGGGGGTTGTTGGTATCTCACCACTCCCAGTCCCGGAGTGTCGCAGAGGAGGAACTGCAAGACGTTCAGATGGTGGCAGATCACCTCGCCGTCGCGATCGCCCAATCAACCCTCCTCTCCCGAACCAAGGCCAAAGCTGAGCGTGAAGCTGCCGTCAACCGCGTCGCCGCAGCCCTGCACTCCCAGCCCGCGATCGAACTGCAAGCAGCTTTGGCAGAATGTGTAGCTGCACTAGAGGCCGTAGGTGGCAGGCTTTGCATTTTCCACAGCAACAATCTCACGAGTTTACTACCCTACTCGGACAATTCCACAGAGGCACTCAAAGTCTACACTTGTGGCTCAGGCCCGAGAATGCCTATTTCTGCCAAATACCAGCAGATAGAGCTATACAGCGTCTGGCACGAATATTTTAACTCCAGCGAGCAACAGGTTTGGGCAATTCCCGACTTGTACAAAATTAGCAGTTTGAGAAGCCTGCAACCTGCATTTCGATCGACAAAAATCCGCAGCATTTTAATCGCACCACTCAGAACCAGGCAGCAAATATTCGGTTACTTGAGCATTTTTAGAGAAGAATTTGACACCGAAACTCTCTGGGCAGGACAATTAGATGCCGACGGGCGACTCGCTCAATCTCGGATATCTTTTGAAGCGTGGAAAGAGTCAAAAACAGCCCAGATTCGCGAATGGAATGCTGAAGAAATTGAATTATTACAAGCTTTCGGCAGCCATTTTTCTCAGGTAATTAACCAATACCAACTATACCAAGAAATAGAGGCACTTAACGCTAATTTAGAAAATAAAGTTCAAAAACGTACCGATCAAATGCAACAGTTGACCCAACAGCAGCTAGTGCTGTTTGAAGTGGTGGCTAAAATGCGGAAATCTCTCGACTTGAACGATATTTTTACCACGATGTCCCAGGAAGTGCGAGCGGCTTTAAATGCCGATCGCGTTGGGGTTTACCGTTTCGATCCCGCATCGGAATTTAACGACGGGGAATTCGTTGCCGAAGATGTTTTTCCAGATTTTAGATCGGCAATGGCAGTCCGAGTAAACGATCGCTGTTTTGGAGAAAACTACGCCAATCTTTACTCTCAGGGGCGAGTACACGCATTGGCAGACATCAGACAAGCCGGATTACAAGATTGCTTTCGGAAAGTATTGGAGCAATTTCAGATCAAAGCGACTTTAGTTGCACCGGTGATGAAAGGCAGCGAGCTTTGGGGGCTGCTATGCGTGCATCAGTGTTCGGATCCCCGCAACTGGGAATCTTCCGAAATTCAGTTTCTCACTCAAGTTTCTGCTCAGTTAAGTATCGCACTAGAACAAGCGGATTTGCTCGCTCAAACTCAGCAGCAAGCTGTTGATTTGCAGCAAGCTACTGAACAGCAGCGGATACTATTTGAAGTGGTAGCAAAGATTCGAGAATCTCTCGATATTAATGCAATTTTTAAGACGGCAACTCAAGAAGTTTGTCAGTTTATACAAGTTGATAGAATTGCTGTATATCGCTTTAATTCTGATTGGAGCGGAAAATATGTTGCCGAGTTTGTGAAAGACGGTTGGATCAGATTGGTAGGGGAAGATATCAATACGGTTTGGGAAAATAGTTATTTGCAGGAACACCGAGGTGGTAGGTATCTCAATAATGAGATTCTAGTCGTTGACGATATCTATCAAGCTTGTCACTCGGAGTGTAACTTCACTATTTTAGAGCATTTTCAGGTGCAGGCCTATGCGATCGCGCCGATTTTTGTAGGACAAGAACTTTGGGGTTTGTTGGTAGCCTATGAACATTCTGGGCCGCGCTGTTGGGAAAGTTCAGAAGTTAAGTTTTTAGCTCAGATTGCCAATCAGTTAGGCGTAGCTATCCAACAAGCCGATTTGCTGGAGGAAACGAGAGGTCAATCAGCACAAATAGCTCAAAATTTCAAAGACTTGCAGCAAACTCAAGCTCAATTGATTCAGACTGAAAAAATGTCTGGTTTGGGGCAACTGGTGGCGGGTATTGCTCACGAAATTAACAATCCAGTTAATTTTATTTACGGCAATCTCAATCACGCTACTGATTATACTAAAAATTTGCTGAGTTTGCTGGAACTTTACCAGCAGCAATATCCCGATTCTAGTCCTGAGATTGGCGAGTTGGCAGAAGATATTGACTTGGAATTTCTGCGGTCAGATTTGCCGAAGTTGCTATTGTCTATGCAGGTGGGAGCCGATCGCATTCGTCAAATAGTTTTGTCTTTGAGGACTTTCTCTCGCTTGGATGAAAGTCAAATGAAGGATGTCGATATTCACGAGGGCATTGACAGCACGCTGTTAATTTTGCAGCACAGGCTGAAATCTAATGGGGACAGTGCCAACATTCTGCTAGTTAAGGAGTACGGCAATTTGCCTCTGGTTGAGTGTTATGCTGGACAGTTGAATCAGGTGTTTATGAATGTGATCGGAAATGCGATCGATGCTTTGCAATCGAACCAGTTGAGCGATCGCAATTCAGTGAGTCCTCAAATTAAAATCTCTACTGCTGTCGGTCAACTTAATGGCAATGTTCCGAGCGCGGTGATTCGGATTGCTGACAACGGTTCTGGAATTTCGGAATCGATGAGAGAACGCATATTTGACCCTTTTTTCACGACTAAGCCAGTGGGCAAAGGTACTGGATTGGGACTGTCAATTAGTTACCAAATTGTGGTAGAGAAACACGGCGGTGTTTTAAAGTGCTGTTCAGAATCTGGTAAGGGTACTGAATTTGCGATCGAGATTCCGATCCGACATCAGCCAGCAGTCAGCAGTCAGTAGTCATTAGGATCGGAAATTAAATAATTTACACAAGCTTGTGGAATGGGCGTCCCGCCCGTTCAGAAAGGACGGGCGGGATGTCCATCCCACAATAACAATAAAGATTGTAAGTTATTTAATTCTCATTCCTTAGTTATTGTAGGGTGCGTCAGCGGGCTAAATGTTTTCGTCACCTGCTCAAGGATTCCGGCCCCGTGACGCACCCTAAGGTTAGCTTTGTTGATGTAGAGTCTGCGTTTCAACCGCCGAGTTGAAGAGAGTTCGATCGCCCGCAAGCGTTGCTCGCAGAATAGGTTTGCCCCAAAACATGGTAAATTGAATAGCCAGACAGACTTTTGTCAAAGTACAGAACTGAGCGCTTGTAGTCGATCGCCCGATACGCCATGCCAGATTCCGAATTCTCAGATGATTTAAAATGGACGGCCCAAGCTAAGGCCAAGCTAAAAAATATTCCCTATTTTGTCCGGGGACAAGCCCGCGTGCGGATCGAGCAATTGGCCCGCGAAGCCGAAACAGAAGTCGTCACCATTGACCTAGTTGAGCAAGCTCGCATCGAGTTTGGACAATGAGGGATCGAAATGTACCCTAAAGCTTTAGACTATAAAATGCGTTGTAAGGACAAGGATTTAACAAAGTAGTGCGGAAAATAGTTATAGCTGGCAACTGGAAAATGTACAAAACTAGGGCAGAATCCCTAGAGTTTCTTCAAGGATTCATGTCCTGCCTGACGGAAACCCCAGAAGAACGGGAAGTCGTGCTTTGCGTTCCCTTCACAGATTTGAGTGTCCTCTCGAAAAACCTGCACGGAAGCCGGATTAGACTCGGTGCTCAGAATGTCCACTGGCAAGAGTCTGGAGCTTATACGGGTGAAATTTCCGGGCAGATGCTGACAGAACTTGGGGTGCGCTACGTCATCATCGGGCACAGCGAGCGCCGGCAATATTTTGGGGAAACCGACGAAACGGTGAATTTGCGGCTGACAACTGCTCAGAAATCCGGTTTAATTCCGATTCTGTGCGTGGGAGAGACGAAGCAACAACGGGATGCCGGGGAAACGGAAGCTCATATTTTTTCTCAGTTAGCGCAGGATTTGGTTGGTGTTGACCAAGATAACTTAGTAATAGCTTACGAACCGATTTGGGCGATCGGCACTGGCGACACTTGCGAAACGAAGGAAGCTAACCGAGTTATTGGTTTGATTCGCTCTAAATTGACTAATCCTGATGTGCCGATTCAGTATGGCGGCTCTGTGAAAGGAGAGAATATTGATGAAGTTATGGCGATGCCTGAAATTGATGGGGTTTTGGTAGGTGGTGCGAGTTTGGAAGCTGCCAGTTTCGCTAGAATTGTCAATTATCAATAACTGGTAAGTGGAACAAGGGCAGCGGGAAGGAGAAAGCGATCGCCTACAATTGTGATATGCCCTTGAGATACTTTAAGTGTTTGTCCGATCGGGAGAATTGACTTATGATTGCGATGGTTAAACCCAAACCCGCTTTAGAAGATTTCCTCAAACTTCCTGAAACTGAACCGGCCTCAGAATTTATTGACGGAGATATCCTTCAGAAGCCCATGCCTCAAGGCGAACATAGCGTACTTCAAGTTGAACTCTGCAAAAATATCGATCGAGTAGCGCAAACTCAAAAAATTGCCAAGGCTTTTCCTGAATTGCGCTGCACTTTTGGCGGTAAGTCGATCGTACCGGATATAGCAGTATTCCGCTGGGAAAGAATTCCTTTTTTGCCTTCGGGTAGAATTGCCAACATCTTTGAAATTAATCCAGACTGGTCGATCGAAATTTTATCCCCAAACCAAAGCCAAACAAAAGTCCTTGGTAAATTGCTGCACTGTTCGCGACACGGTACTGAGTTGGGTTGGTTGCTAGATCCTGAGGAAGAAAGTATTTTAGCAGTATTTCCCGGACAAAAAGTAGAATTTTACCGAGGTACAGATCGGTTGCCAATTATTAATGGAATTGAATTAGAATTGACGGTCGATCGTGTTTTTAGCTGGTTGAGTTTTGGTTGAAGAATCTTGGACGCATCAGACTCTAAGAAACCGGGGCTTTTTAAGATTGGTTTTTAGTGTGGAATGCAAGTCGGCTCTCAGGCTGCGGACTTGCATTCCACACTACAAACCGTTTTTTTCGTAGTGTGCTATGCAAGTCGGCTCTCAGGCTGCTGCGGACTTGCATTCCACACTACGAACCGTTTTTTTCATGGTAATTGACCGGACAGGATATCAAACCTAAAATCTTGAATCTAAAATCTCACTCGCCATGACAGATAACCCAGCCAAAATTATCATTAGAAATAAAACTTTCGAGTGGGGAAAACGCACTTATTTGATGGGTGTTTTGAACGTAACTCCTGACAGTTTTAGCGACGGTGGCGATTTCAATACCATAGAATCAGCTTTAGCGCAAGCTGAAAATATGGTAAAATCGGGGGTAGATATTATTGATATTGGCGGTCAATCTACCCGGCCCGGTGCAGCGGAAATATCCTTAGAAGAAGAGATCGATCGCGTTATACCTGTGATAGAAATGCTGAGGCAAAAAGCCGATATTTTTAGCTCAGTTCCGATTTCTGTCGATACTACCAGAGCGCAGGTTGCTAAAGCTGCGGTTGAGGCGGGGGCTGATATTGTCAACGATATTTCGGGAGCAACTTTTGACTCGGAAATGCTGTCAACGGTTGCTCAGTTGCAAGTGCCGATAATTTTGATGCACATTCGAGGAACTCCCCAGACGATGCAAAAACTCACAGATTATCAGGATTTGATTGGGGAAATTCTGGATTTTTTGGAGAGTCGAATAGTGGCCGCTATGGCTGCGGGGATTGATAAATCTCAGATAATTATCGACCCGGGTATTGGCTTTGCTAAGACTTACAATCAAAACTTGGAAATTCTGCGGCAGTTGCCAAAAATTCGGGGTTTGGACTGTCCGATTTTAGTCGGAGTATCGCGCAAAAGCTTTATCGGTCACATTTTGAATCAGCCACAAGCCAAACAAAGAATTTGGGGGACAGCGGCGGCTTGTACAAGTGCGATCGCAAATTCGGCAGATATTTTGCGAATTCACGATGTCAGAGAAATGCACGATGTTTGTTTGGTTGCCGACGCTATCTTCAGAAATCAATCTTGAGCGGTTGATTGGTCGATTAGTTTGAGTTCTCGCTCTCCACCGTGAGCGTGCGGCTGGATATCCGGCATGGAACCCATCAACTCGTTGAGGGCTTCTGTCATGTTTCTTGGATCCATAAACAGAATTTTGGCGTTGTCGCTTTCGCCTAGTTTTTGTTGAGCGTCTAAGTATTTTTCAGTTACTAAGTAATTCAAAACTTGCTTGCTGTTCGGATGGGAGTCTAAAGCTTCAACTAAGAGCCTCATGTACTCCTTAGTGCCGATCGCCTTATTGACCATTGCTTGCCATTCGCTCTTGGTGGCGCGCTCCAATTCCATAGCTTCTTGCACCCTTTTCGGAGGTGTAATGCTTTGAATTTCTACGCGAATTACTTTGACGCCCCAAGTTTCGGTAGCTTCGTCCAACTTCTTGAGTAACTTTTTATTCATGTCATCTCGGGAACCCAAGATGTCTTGCATGGGCAATCGACCAATTTCAGCGCGAAACGTCGTTAAAACTAAGTTGGCGATCGCATTTTCAATTTGATCGATTCCATAATAAGCTTTCTGCAAATTCACAACCCGCCAATACACAACGGCATCGACTTCTAGGGCCACATTATCGCCCGTAATTGCTGATTGAGGTTTAATATCTAAAACTCGTTCGCGGCTGGTGTCCACGCAGACGACTTTTTCGATCAGGGGACTGATAAAGTGGAATCCGGGCTTGAGGGTGCGCTTGTATTGGCCCAAACGTTCGACTAAAGCTTCGTCGCCACCACTGACTATTTTCACGCTTGAGTTAACAGCGTAGCCGAGGATGAGCGCAAACAGCATGGTGAGAATAGACTGCCCCATTTCTACTTTCCTGCTAAGGTTGACTGAGAATCGATCGGGAATATACTCTAATTTAACTCAAAGTCTGCCGCACAGTGCTAAAATATCTCGACTGTTAATAATGAGATCAATGGTGGGCCGCCATGTGTTCGGACTCTGACGAAGCAGTCAGTAACTCAGGGAATCAACGCCACTGAGCTTGTAAGAGAAATCAAGCAAGCTGCACTGACCAGCCTAAGCCTTAACTGGCTACGTTATTTAGGTCATGACACCCACCGGATGCGAAGCTAGTCCCTTGCTCTGTCGCTAGTAGTTAAACAGCCTTAAAGTCACGCTCGACAGTGCTGCTAGCCTGACAAGCCTTTATAACATTGGCGAAGCTAACTTTACCCCGAAAGGGAGATTGAGGACAACCATCCTCGCCAGAGGGGCAACCATACCCCTCTACCCCGCAAGGGGATTCAATGCGATTGAAATCGCCTGGTCGTTTTCCTAGGAAGGACTAAAGTCTCTGAGCTTCCCACTTACCGAGCTTTTTTGTGAAACCCAGGATATCAACAACACATTTCCACAAAAGACATGAAAAACGATCGAGAGTTTCGCCCTTTCAAACCTTTTACCTGGATTGGCCCAAGCATTTTGGTGGCTGGAATGTGGGCATTGGGAGTTGTCCCACCCGTACAAGCTGAATCAACCACGGTGCAAATTGCCCCAAACTTGCAGTCGCAGAACTTGCAGCCACCGCGCCGGGGGCCCGCAGTTCGCGAAGTTCTATCCTACGAGATGAAGGGAGACGAACTTAAGATTTGTAAACAGGAAGGCAACTCTGAGAAAAAGTGCCAAGTTGTAGGCAAAGGTTACACGGTGGGTTTGAGAACGGCCAACGACCTCTACGGTCAAGGAAATATTGTCAATGCCGAAGTTTTGTACCGACAACTAATCGCTCGCTATCCCAAACAAGCCGATGCTTATTATAAGTTGGGAAGTCTGCTGTCGGGGCAAGGTAAAATGAGCGATGCGATCGTCCAATACCAGAAAGCAATTGAAGTCAACCCGCAGCACGCCAAAGCTCACAACGATTTGGGCGTGGCGATGGCAAGTCAAGGAAAGTTGCCCGAGGCGATCGTGCTGTGGAGACAAGCCGTTAAAATTAACAGCCAGTATCCCGATGCTTTAAACAATTTAGGAGTCGGTTTATACCAGCAAGGGGCGAAGGAAGACCAAGCAGAGGCCCTAGCCAGTCTCAAAAAAGCTAAGGAGTTATTTATCAAGCAGGGCAGAACTCAAGCAGCTACGAGAGTAGATAAACTTTTGGAGGAAATCAATTCGCAGTCGAGCGGCTCTTAAAATCATTATGTTCGATATAGCTGAAATAAAAAAGGTTTGATCGTTCGGACTTTAGTCCGCATCTTCTAAGGACTAAAGTCCGAACGATCAAACCAATCTTAATTATGGTCATCCAAGCAGATATGAGATCGATAGTCGATCGCTCGAACATAGAGATAAAAAACAGAGGCGGCGATCGAAATCAATTAGCCTTCAACGGCGGTTAAACACGCCGATAAGCCTCAACCTAAAGCATTTCCTTCAAAACTTGTAAAATTACATCTCCATCCACGCGATCGCTCACAGCGGCCTCACCCAAGCGCACCGGTAGCACAAAGCGCACCTTGCCATCCTGCACCTTCTTATCCAGTTGCAAAGTCTTCAAAATCTCCTCAATATCGACACCTGCGGGCAACTTAGCAGGTAAAGCAGCTTTGGCAATTAAAGCAGATTGGCGGCGATCGCACTCAGCATCCCACATTCCCAACTCCACAGCCAAGCGGCTGGACGCAGCCATACCAATTGCCACACCTTCGCCGTGATTAATTACCTTGTAATTAGTCAAACTTTCTACAGCATGACCGATCGTGTGACCGTAATTCAAAATCGCCCGCAAACCAGACTCCTTCTCATCCTTGCTTACCACCTCAGCCTTAGCTTGGCAAGACCTGCTCAAAATTTCAGCCAACAAATCCGCCTTCACATAGCGCATTTGATCCAAGCGCTTGCAGTTTTCCAACTTCCGGAACAATTCAGCATCCCAAATCACCCCGTACTTAATAACTTCCGCCATCGCCGAACGAAACTCGCGCGCCGGCAGAGTTTTGAGAACATCCGGGTCAATCAAAACCAAACGCGGCTGATGAAAAGCCCCAATTAAATTCTTCCCCGAAGGATGATTGACCCCCGTTTTGCCGCCAATAGAAGCATCAACCATCGCCAGCAGCGAAGTCGGAACCTGCACCACATTAATTCCGCGCAGCCAAGTCGCCGCCGCAAAACCCGTCATATCCCCAACCACTCCGCCGCCCAAAGCCACCATTGTCGAGGAACGTTCCAACCGGTTAGCCAAAGCCGCATTGTAAATCTTCTGGATGGAATTTAAAGTTTTGTACTGTTCGCCCGGTGGTAAAATGCAGGTACTGACTTCTAGACCGGCCGATTCGAGGGCTGCGGTTGCTCTTTCGCCGTAGTGCCGAAAAATCGACTGATTTGAGACCAAAAGAACTTTTTTGCCCAAACTTAGATCGCCCATCAGGGTACCGAGCTCGTCTAAGCCGCCCGTTGGCGTAGCCCCCGTAGGGGATCGCACGCAAATATTGTAAGATTGTGGGCCCAAGTCAACTTTAATTATCGATTGCATATTTATCTAATTTAGATTATAGATTTTAGATTATAGTTCTTAATAGGTCTTTTTATTGATTATTTTGGAGAAATTGCAATGAGTCTTACCGGAGCAATAGCTTATTTTGGAATTTTCGGTGGCATGGTTGGCTTGGCGACAGTGCTGATGTTTGGTCTCCGGGCTGTCAAACTCATCTAGTTTGTTAATTTAGATGTCTGAACCAGAGAATTTTATCTCTGGTAAAAGTAACATCGGGCCGATCGCATTTTTGCAAAAAATCTCTAGTCAGATCTATAGATTTATGTCGTAAGTGCGATCGACCTTATTTAAATAATAAATTTAAAATTTAAATA
This sequence comes from Microcoleus sp. PH2017_09_SFU_O_A, assembly GCF_020738625.1. NCBI lineage: Bacteria > Bacillati > Cyanobacteriota > Cyanophyceae > Oscillatoriales > Microcoleaceae > Microcoleus > Microcoleus sp. PH2017_09_SFU_O_A. The sequence continues at coordinate 14,525 of NZ_JAEQCF010000069.1, read as the reverse complement.
TAATAAATTTAAATCAAACTACACTTCGCAGTCATGAAAGTTATCTCAATCATCAATATGTTGAGGATTTCCTGGAAGCAAAAATCGAAGTTAAATATCAAGCCAGGTTTCAGTTTATTTGCGATCGCCCTTTGCCTCACCTTTCTCACCAATGCCTGTGGCTTTGGATTTAACCGATCGCTCCAACCGCTGCGAATTGGAACTATCAGCTTTCCGGGATATGATATTGCCCGCTATGCCCAAACCTCAGAAATATTCAAGCAACGGGGACTAAAGGTTGAGTTTGTGCTATTTGATAACTCGCAGGATACCAGTCGGGCAGTAATCCGTGGTAGGTTAGATGCCGCATTTACTACCTTTTGGGAAGTGATGCAGGTAGATCCGGGTGATGGCAAACCTGTGGTTTTAATGACTATCGACATTTCTGCCGGGGCAGATGGAATTTTTGCCAAGCCAGAAATTAAATCCGTAGCAGATTTGCGAGGAAAGAAAGTAGCAGCAAAGTTAGGAACCATCAGCCATTTAACTTTGTTAGAAGCTTTAAAACTTCATCATCAAATTAAGCCCTCTGATGTGCCGATTTTGGATTACTCCAATGAAGTAGCAGCCCAGAAAATCAAAGAGGGTGAGATTGATGCTGCGGTGTTATGGGAACCGGTGCTGGGGGAGACAGCGAATAGCATCAAAGGCAATATAATTCACACCACAAAGCAAGTAGACAGTCTGGTAATTGATACCTTAATGTCCAGTGATAAGATAGTGAAAGCAAAAAAAGCCGAACTAAAGCAATTTATGCTGGCATGGTTTGATGTAATGCACGCAGTTAAAACTCAGCCGAAAAAAGTGTTTAAGGCGGTTGGAAAGCAATTGGGACAAAGTGGTGAGTCTTTTGCCAATGATTATGCTGGATTAAAAAAAGGTGATATGACCTTAAATCGGCGAATGTTTGCCCCAGAAGGTAGGCTCAAATCTGCCAAGGCAGAAATTGTCGAATTACTCAAATCCGATCCGCGTCATAATCGAGTAATTCGGCAAGATGTGGAGATTGATTCCACCCTTGTCAATGAAGCAATAGCGGAATGGAAACCATGAGCCAACAAGCTAGAAAGAACTTATCTCGCCAACTATTATTGGGCTTTAGTGTTTCTCTGGCAACTGTTGGCTTAATCACCTTGGGATTCAACTACTTTTTGATGCAATCACAATTACAGAAAGAACTAGAACAACGCGCCCGATCGATTACCCAGGGAGTGGGGTTTTCCACGGAAGGATTAATCGAATTGGGGAATAGGAGCATTGTCAAGCGCGTGGTGCAAAACTATGCTACCTTGCCGACAGTGGTGGAAGTGGCGATCGTCAGTCCCGATGGCCAAACCCTCGCCCGGAGTGGATCGGCACTCAAAAATCCGGCCTATGCTACTATTCATCCAGAATTAGAGCAAATATTAGAGCGATCGGCCGAAACAGGTTTAGAAACAAGTTTCAGAACCAACATAGATGGTGAGTCAGCTTTAGTCGCAATTTTGCCCTTTAGCAGTACCTTGTTTCGTCAGGGAAATCGGCGCGGGTTGGCGATCGCGATTCTGAATGCCGAAGAAATGCGCCAGCAAGTATGGCAAACTTTCTATACTTCCACCGTCACCCTGCTGATTGGGATGACTGCAATTTTAGGACTGATGACGATATTAATTCAGCATATTGTATTACACCCACTCGAACGTTTGAACAAAGCAGTTATCGACAGGAATGGAATTGATAACTTTGTCATACCCAGTGGATTACCAAATAATGAAATCCAATTTCTAGCCCAGACAATTCAATCCGCAGCTATACGAGTAGAAACATATCAACAAGAACTCCGACTGCAAGCCCAAGATTTAGAAAAAGCAATCAGCGAATTGCAAAAGGCTAAAGAAATCGCCGAAATTGCCAACCGCACCAAAAGTGAATTTCTGGCTAATATGAACCACGAACTCCGAACGCCACTCAATGGCATTTTGGGTTATGCCCAAATCCTCCAACACGATCCGACGACTACTCCCAAACAGATGAAAGGATTAGGAGTAATTCACCAGTGTGGTTCCCATTTACTCACTCTGATTAATGATATTTTGGATTTGTCAAAGTTGGAAGTACACAAGATGGAACTTGATCCCCAAGATTTCCATCTAGAAAAATTCCTATCCTCCACTGTGGATATGTGCCGGATCAAGGCAGAACAAAAAGGCGTGGATTTTCGCTATCAGCCGGCTAGCAACCTGCCCATTGCAGTCCATGCTGATGACAAACGACTGCGACAAGTGTTGTTGAATTTGCTCAGCAATGCTATTAAATTTACTGATGTTGGCAGTGTCAGTTTCCGAGTTGAACCTGTGGTAAAATCAAGCGATTTTGGTGCAGCCCAAAGAATTCGATTCAAGATTAAAGATACTGGTATTGGCATTGTTTCGGAAAAATTATCGAAGATTTTTTTACCTTTCGAGCAAGCTGGAAAAGGCGATCGCAACAGCGAAGGAACTGGCTTGGGGCTTGCCATCGGCCAACAAATTATCCTGAAAATGGGCAGCGAAATTCATGTCGAGAGTGTACTTGGTGAGGGTAGTAGCTTCTGGTTTGAGGTAGATTTGTTGCCAGCATCGGATTGGATGACAGAAGATGCGATCGCCGATCGCAAAGTCATCGGCTATCAGGGCGAAAGACGCAAAATTCTGGTGATTGACGATCGCCCTGAAAATCGCCTCATTATCATAAATATGCTGGAACCCCTAGGCTTCCAAGTGGCAGAAGCTGACAACGGACAAACGGGCTTAGACATGGCCATTCAAATGCTACCAGACTCGATCGTTACCGATATCCATATGCCAATAATGGATGGGTTAGAAATGACTCGCCGCCTGCGACAACTGCCAAACTTTGCGACTACGCCGATTATTGCTTCTCCAGCCACTCTGTCTCAGGTAGACATACAGGAAAGTCTGGATGCTGGTTGCAATAGTTTTTTCCCGAAGCCCATCGAGTTTACTGGATTGTTGAACCAATTACAGAAACACCTGGAATTGCAGTGGATTTATGAAGAAATGAAACTAGATGCCATGAAAATTACTGAGAATAAAGTCCATGAGGTTAATATGGTAATGCCACCAGTTAAAGAACTGACAGCCCTCTATACCGCCGCCCAGGGTGGTTTTATGAGTGATATTCACCAGGAAGCCGATCGCCTGAAAAAATTAGCACCCGAATATATAGTCTTTGCTAACCGAGTTTTAGCACTAAGTCAACAGTTTGATGAGGAAGCCATTATTCGCCTAATCGAACCACTACTTTAGCTACTTTATTTTTGAATGTATAAACCTGTTTATTATCAATAAAAAATTTGAATCAAATTACTATATAATTGAAAAAAAACTATTTATTCTGTTTTCCTTCCTTTTAACCTCTTACATCCATCCCTTATATCCGTTACATCCGTTAGACAATCCGTTGCCGAACTTCGTGCTTCCTGCTGTTTATATATTGGAGTTTCTAATGTCAGTCAATTCCATGTCCGCAGACAAGACTATTTTAGTTGTAGACGATACTCCCAGTAATCTGCAAGTATTATTTGATGTATTGAGCGAACATGACTACCGGGTGGCGATCGCCAAAAATGGTGAAACCGCTCTACAACGAATTCAATTATCTCAGCCCGATTTGATTTTGCTAGATGTCATGATGCCTGGAATCGATGGCTTTGAGACCTGCAAACAGCTCAAAGCCAATCCTGATACTCGCGATATTCCGGTTGTTTTTATGACAGCCCTTTCCGACTCAGTAGATAAAATTAAGGGGCTAAGTTTGGGTGCAGTGGACTACATCACAAAGCCGATTCAGTGCGAAGAAGTATTGGCCCGGATTCAGGTGCATTTACAACTACGAAATGCCACACGCATCATGGAACAACGTACCAAGGAACTCAACGAAGCATTAGAAAATCTAAAACAAGCCAAAACTCATTTAGTGCAAGGCGAAAAAATGTCTGCCCTCGGCCACTTGGTGGCGGGAGTAGCCCACGAAATTAACAACCCGGTGAATTTCATTCATGCTAACCTAAACCCCGTCAAAGAATACACTGAATATTTGTTAGACTTTGTGCAACTTTACCAGAAACATTATCCAAATCCGGTTCCAGAAATCCAGACACGGGCAGAAGAAATTGATTTAAAATTTTTGCAATCAGATTTGGTTAAAATACTCAATTCGATGAAAATAGGTACGGATCGCATTCGCGAATTGGTGCTTTCTCTCCGCAATTTCTCCCGCTTGGATGAAGGCTACTGCAAAGCGGTTGATATTCATGTAGGTATTGACAGCACTCTGTTGATTTTGCAACACCGTCTAAAAGGTGGACAAAATTGTCCTGAAATTCAAGTCATCAAAAATTATGGGCAGTTACCACAAGTCCAATGTTATCCTAGTCAACTAAACCAGGTGTTTATGAATATCCTGAGTAATGCGATCGATGCTTTGGAATCATCGGGTGTCAGCAATAACCAAGAACCTAGGATTACGATTCGTACTTTCATTAGTAGTGATGATGCGATCGCAATTAGTATTGCCGATAATGGAGTCGGGATCCCGGAACCCATTCTTTGTCTATTATTCGATCCGTTTTTCACTACCAAACCTCTTGGGAAAGGCACTGGTTTGGGGCTGTCAATCAGTCATCAGATTATTACTGAAAAACATGGTGGTAAGATTGAATGTTCTTCGATTCTGGGGCAGAGTACGGAGTTTGTTGTGAAAATTCCAGTAAAATAACTTCTACTCCGCTTCTCAAAACCATCGATATGTCCCATTCCACCGATATCATTACCCTCGCCCGCTGGATGGCGGCCGACTTCAGCAACCAAGCGCAAGCCTTTGAAAATCCGCCATTCTTCGCGCACATCCGCGTCTGCATGAGACCCCTACCCACAGAACTTCTGGGCGGGATGAGCTTGTACCTAGAACAAGCCTATGATATTGAACTCAAAACTCCGTACCGAGTCCGAGTGTTAAAATTAGTCCCGATGGGCGATCGCATCGACATCGAAAATTACGCGATCGTCAACGAAGAGCAATTTTACGGCGCCTCCCGCGATCTCCAAAAGCTCCAAGAACTCAACAAAGCCGAATTTAAACTAATGCCGGGGTGCACCTTTATTACACACTGGACGGGCAGCAGCTTCAAAGGGTGTGTCGAACCCGGAAAAGGCTGCATGGTGGTCAGAAAGGGCAAAAATACCTATCTAGATAGCGAATTCGAGATCGATGGAGACAAATTCACCAGTCACGATCGCGGACGCGACCCAGAAACCGACGCCCACGTCTGGGGAGCCCAGGCCGGCCCCTTTGAATTTACCCGCTGGGCTAGCTTCGCCGACGAAATTCCGGTTTGATGCCGAAAAACCAAGTCCAGACTTGGCCAACACGCTTGATTAAAGGTTCACAATGCACCAATACCTGGTACATTAACCCAGTATTGGCAAGCAAGATTCACCGTTGATTTATGAAAGTCCTGGTTATTGGTGGCGATGGCTATTGCGGTTGGGCAACCGCACTCTACCTTTCTAACAAAGGTCACGAAGTTGGCATCCTCGACAGCTTCGTGCGGCGGCATTGGGATCTGGAACTGTGCAGCGACACCCTCACTCCCATTGCACCGATTCAGCAACGACTCCAGCGATGGCAAGATTTAACGGGTAAGTCGATCGACTTGTTCGTCGGTGACATCACCAACTACGATTTTCTCAGCAAAAGTATGAGAAAATTTGCACCAGAGGCGATCGTCCATTTCGGCGAACAGCGATCGGCGCCCTTCTCGATGATCGATCGCGAACACGCAGTCCTCACCCAAGTCAATAACGTCGTCGGGACACTGAACCTGCTGTACGCCATCCGCGAAGATTTCCCCGACTGTCACCTAGTGAAATTGGGGACAATGGGCGAATACGGCACGCCGAATATTGACATTGAAGAAGGCTACATTACGATCGAACACAACGGCCGCAAAGATACACTACCCTATCCCAAACAGCCTGGCAGTTTTTATCACTTAAGTAAAGTCCACGATTCCCACAATATCCATTTTGCCTGCAAAATCTGGGGTTTAAGAGCCACCGACTTAAATCAGGGAGTCGTCTACGGCGTACTCACCGAAGAAACTGGCATGGACGAACTGTTAATTAACCGTTTGGACTACGACGGAGTATTCGGAACAGCCTTGAACAGATTTTGCATCCAAGCTGCGATCGGGCATCCTTTGACAGTTTATGGAACTGGCGGACAAACCCGCACCTTCTTAGACATTCGGGATACCGTGCGATGCGTCGAATTGGCGATCGCCAACCCCGCCGCCGCCGGAGAATTCCGCGTCTTCAACCAATTCACCGAACAATTTAGCGTCGGCGACTTAGCCTCATTGGTGCAAAAAGCAGGCATGGCAATGGGATTAAAAGTAGAAATCAACAACCTCGAAAATCCCAGAGTCGAGAAAGAAGAACATTATTTCAATGCCAAAAACACCAGTTTGTTAGGCCTCGGCTTGCAGCCGCACTACCTCTCAGATTCCCTGCTCGATTCTCTGCTGAATTTTGCTACAAAATATCAGCACCGCGTCGATAAAAACCAAATTTTGCCGAAGGTTTCTTGGCGACGGTAAATTCGGGCACAAGCTGCGGGAGAGAGTTTTGGCATTACATAATTCTGGCATGAATCTTGTGGGGTGGGCTTCTAGCCCGCCCCAAAAATAATGATTTTCAGCTTTGATAAAATTCCAAATCATCCCGCAAATATGCAACGCTATTTTTTTAACGAACCGCGAAGGCGCGAAGGGCGCGAAGTAAGAGATGAGAAGGGAAGAGAAGAACTGCTAGCTTGGTTGGGAATAAATATGGCAACCGCGCCCGATGGTTATGACGTTCTTAATTGCTGAAACATCAGGCTCGATTCCTTCTTCCTTCTTCCTTATATACCGTGAAAAGTCGAATTCTCATCTTGTTGCTTTTAGTTGTTCTGCCGGGATTTTCTGCCAGTGCAGTTTGTGCTTATTATTTAATACCGGAATGGGCTGCACTAACGGCGAGTTATCAAAATTACCGCCTCAAAAGCGAATCGCCTTCGGCTACGGAAAAGGAAATCTTAATTGCCAAAACTGCACAGGAAATTCACCGAATTAACTGCTTTGCTGAAGGTGTGGGATTGCTTTTAGGTGGGATAATTTTATCAATTGGCATTCAGGGAATTTGTATCTTGCCGGAACAACCTCTCGATCGCAAATAACTTCAGATGAAGCTGCTGACAGAATCTTACTTAAACCAAAAAATGCGGTGGCCGAATACAGGTCGCCACATTTTAGCACAATTTGACGATGATACTGTTGTTGTCTATCAAGCTTACCGTCCGGCGATCGGTCACTTTGCAGCGGAACGCGGTTATTTCGGCGGCGAGTTCAGTCTTAACCGCATGAGTTGGATTAAGCCAAACTTTCTCTGGATGATGTATCGTTCGGAATGGGGTACAAAACCCGGACAAGAAGTAATTTTGGCGGTTTCGTTAAAGCGATCGGCTTTTGACGAAATTTTAGCATCTGTCGTCCATTCCAATTTCGTTTCAGTAGTGTACGGAAGCGAAAAAGAATGGAAACAAGCTGTTAAAAATTCATCCGTGCGGCTGCAATGGGATCCAGACCACCATCCCAGTGGCGCGAAACTGGAACGGCGGGCAATTCAACTCGGCTTGCGTGGCAGTTATCTTGCCAGTTATGCCCAAGAATGGATTGTTAACATTGAGGATATTTCAGAATTTGTGCAGCAACAGCATCAATATAATACGGGCGATCTTGCCCAATTACTTACTCCTCGCGAGGCAGTGTATCCTGTTACTAACCCCGACATTTGCCAAAGACTGGGAGTATCGATTTCCTAAACAATATATCAAAGAATATAGCCTTTCTCAAAAAGATGAGGTATGTCTGGTAATGGGGAATTGGTAATTGGTAATTGGTAATTGGCAATTGGTAATCGATAGTTTCTCTAAGCTTTCTGAGGTTTCTGGGAGTAAAGACGCTCGCCCGCAGTGTGTGTTCTCTCTACTGAGAGTAGCAGAATTTGGCATACCTCATCTTTATGAAAACCTGTATAACTACAGCTTTCTTCCTTCTTCCCTCTTCCTTCTTCCTTCTTCCCTCTTCCTTCTTCCTTCTTCCCTCTTCCTTCTTCCTTCTTCCCTCTTCCTTCTTCCTTCTTCCCTCTTCCTTCTTCCTTCTTCCTTCGTTTTATGAAAATTGCTCTGTTCACTGAAACATTTTGGCCAAAAATAGACGGCATTGTGACGCGCCTGATTCACACTGTAGATCACTTGCAGCGATCGGGCGAACAAGTTCTGATATTTTCTCCAGATTACGGAATTACAGAATACAAAGGTGCCCGAGTTTACGGTGTTGAGGGTTTGCCTTTACCGATGTACCCGGAACTGAAAATGGCACTGCCCAGTCCGGCGATCGGTCAACAATTACAGAAGTTTCAACCGGATCTTATTCATGTTGTCAATCCCGCTATTTTGGGATTGGGCGGGATCTATTACGGCAAAAAGTTCAATATTCCGATTTTGGCTTCTTACCACACGCATTTACCCAAATACTTGCACCATTACGGTTTTGGAATGCTCGAACCATTGCTGTGGGAATTGCTCAAAGGGGCGCACAATCAAGCTGAATTAAATCTGTGCACTTCTACAGCAATGGTGGATGAGTTGAGAACTCATGGCATTGAGCGAGTAGACTTGTGGCAGCGCGGTGTAGATACGGAAATGTTTGTCCCCGAATTGGCAAGTCGAGAAATGCGATCGCGCCTTTCTGAAAATAACCCAGATAGCCCCTTACTCCTCTACGTCGGCCGCCTCGGTGCCGAAAAAGAAATCGAATCCATCAAACCAGTCCTCGCCGCCATTCCCGGCGCCCGCCTCGCCCTAGTGGGAGACGGCCCGCACCGCCAAACCCTCGAACAATATTTTGCCGGCACCCCCACAAATTTTGTTGGCTACCTCAAGGGGCAAGAATTGGCTTCTGCTTACGCATCTGCTGATGCCTTCATTTTTCCCTCCCGTACCGAAACCCTGGGCTTAGTGCTCCTCGAAGCTATGGCTGCGGGGACTCCCGTAGTGGCGGCTCGCAGTGGCGGAATTCCCGATATTGTCACAGACGGTGTTAACGGCTATTTATTTGACCCCGCCGATGAAGCCGGAGCTCTGACTGCTACCCAGCGCCTGTTTGCGAATCCCGAAGAACGAGAAACCCTCCGCCAAAACGCTCGCTCTGAAGCCGAACGCTGGGGTTGGGCTGCGGCGACTAACCAACTACGAGGCTACTATCGATCGGTGGTATTTTCCCAGTCCATGGCCTCTGCTGCTTAAATTTGACAAGATGTCGCGATGTTAAACATCACCGACAGCTTAGCTTCCATCCCGAGGCAGTTTCTAGCGAGGAGGAATGTCCTCAAAGATCGATCGAACTTTTTTGAGGCTTTGATTGCGGTAGCTATCCTGCTGTTGCGTTTACCATTAAACTATGAATAGCTTTGGAATGCTTCGCGGGCGGCAAAACTGGGGCGCGGCGGCAGCCGACCGGATACGGTCGCCGAGTGCGCTAAAACAGTCACACCGCCCAGCAGCCGAGCACAGAGGGTAAAATATACATCGCCCGCGATCGATCGAACAAAAGCCTAGAAGCTCGTTTTCAGGCTGCCAGCGTTCCGAAGTCAAGTTCAGCTCATGCCTGGCGAACTCTCATCAGTATCGATGTTGTAACAAAAAAAAGATCGAGCATCTCTAACAAGCAAACTGAAGTTTCATCCGCCAAAGAATGAACCCATTATTCATCAAACCGACAATCGAATGCTGAGTTGAAAAGCAAACAACTTAAACAGTTTGCACCGCAGAATCTAGCACCGCGATCGACCAGCCGGTCAATCTACCCCTCTGAGCAAGCAGTTAATCATGACATTCTCCAATGCTGGTAGCGTTCTGGCTACACTGACTCAAGTCAATTTTATGGGGGCATTGACCTCTCGTGTTAAGAGCTTGCCAGTTACTGAATTAGTGTGCCTGCTGGACTTTGTAACGGCTGAATTTCAGCAATTTATCCGGGCAATGGACCTGATTAACAATGAAGCACTCGAAACTCTCTTAGAGCAACTGTTAGATGCCTTCACTGTCAAAATTGGTCAAATTTTGCAAGCAGACCGGACAACAATTTTTTTGGTAGATGCCAACAAAAATCAACTGTGGCACAAAACAGTGGATGGGCTCACGGGCGAAGATATAGAAATTCGCTTGCCGATGGATGCAGGCATTTTAGGCTACGTAGCAACTACTGGAAAATCGCTCAATGTCTTGCATGGTAGAGAACACGAGCATTTTAATGCCGAAGTAGACGAACCGCCGAACTACCGGGTTGAGACTATCCTCTGTATGCCGATTTTTAGCAGTAAGAGCCAGCACGAACCCGTAGCGGTGGTGAGACTGTTAAACAAAGCTGGCAATGCCCCGTTTACCGAGGAAGACGAACAGCAGTTTCAGGCTTTTGCAGATTCGATCGGGATTATTCTCGAAAGCTGTCAATCTTTCTACGTCGTGGCCCGCAACCAGCGAGGGGTGGCCGCACTTTTGAGAGCTACCACGACGTTGGGTCAAAGCCTTGACTTGGAAACAACTTTGCGCTCTGTCATGGATCAAGCTCGGGACTTGATGCAAGCCGATCGCAGCACGCTATTTTTATTAAATCCCGAAACCAACGAACTTTGGACAAAACTCGCCAAGGCCGACGGCAAAACGATGATGGAAGTCCGCATTCCTGCTAACAAAGGAATTGCAGGCTACGTGGCTTCGACCGGTCAAACTCTAAATATTACAGATGCTTACGACGATCCCCGCTTTGACCCATCTACAGACCAGCAAACGGGATATCGCACTCGCACTGTCTTGTGTATGCCGGTTCATAACGCCAAAGGTGAGCTGATTGGGGTGACTCAACTAATTAATAAGACTCAAGGCACTTTCACAACTTCCGACGAAGAGTTTTTGCGAGCATTTAATTCCCAAGCCGGAATGGCGCTGCAAAATTCTCAACTGTTTCAGAACGTGATGGTGGAAAAGCAGTATCAAAAAGATATGCTGCAAAGTCTTTCAGATGCAGTCATTTCCACCGATTTGCAGGGGCGAATTGTCACAATTAACGAAGCCGCGCTGGAATTGTTGGGCTGTCCGGTAAATCAAGATAAAAGCAAACACAATCTCGTGATTTGGGAAGATAAACTGATCGATCGCTATGTTTGGGAAGTTGTGCCGATCGATAATTTGCAATTTCGACTCGAAGACAGTCTCCTGAATGCTGCCAGACATTACGTTCCCGAACAAAGTTTAACTGTGGGACTGTTGGTGGAAACAACACTGGGTAGCGCAGCAGCAGATACAGAAGCAGAAAGTTACATTTTGGCCGTGCCCGATCGCAATGACCCCACCTTATATTACGCTTGGGGCGAAAACAGCGCCTGGACTGAGGAAGTAGCGCAGGCAGAATTAGCTAATTCCCAATCTCTATTTTCGCTGCGGAATGCTGACCTCTATCACCCTTATTGTCCCCTACCCATCTCCGGCTCTCGAATTAAAGTAATTGAACGCAGTTTGAATTTAACTGTCAACCCGCTGATCAATCCAGAAGGTGGCGCGCGCGGCGGTTTAGTGGTACTCGAAGACATCAGCCGCGAAAAGCGGATGAAAACCACAATGTCTCGCTACATGACTCCCGGAGTCGTAGATAAAATCATGGCCTTGGGCGAAGGCTCCCTGATGGTGGGCGAACGCAAAGAAGTTACTATTTTATTTTCCGACATTCGCGGCTACACCACTCTGACCGAAAATTTGGGAGCCTCGGAAGTTGTGGCCCTATTGAACCAGTATTTTGAGACGATGGTGGAGGCCGTTTTCCACTACGAAGGCACTTTAGACAAGTTTATCGGCGATGCTTTAATGGCGGTGTTCGGTGCGCCCCTGCCGCTCAATCCCCCGGAAAGTCACGGTTGGATGGCGGTGCAGTCGGCTTTAGATATGCGCCGGCGCTTGAAAGAGTTTAATGATTCTCGCCCAGGCGCCGATCCGTTTCGCTTCGGAATTGGGATTAGTTCTGGAGAGGTGGTTTCGGGAAATATTGGTTCGGAAAAGCGGATGGATTACACCGTAATCGGGGATGCGGTGAATTTGAGTTCCCGCTTGGAACAGCTTACAAAGGAGTACGGCTGCGATATAATTTTGAGCGAATTTACCTACAATTTGTGCCGCGAACGGATTTGGGTGCGAGAGTTGGACAAGGTGCGGGTTAAGGGCAAAAATCAGCCGGTCGGCATTTACGAGTTGCTGCAAATTAATTCCGATCCCCTCGATGGGGAAACCGAAAGGTTTTTGGAACTTTACAACAACGGCCGCCATGCTTATATTGCTAGAAATTTTCAGCAAGCTATTAATTATTTTGAGGCGGCTTTAGCTATGCGACCGAGCGATCGACCTGTGGAAGTTCAGATCGAGCGATCCCTCAGCTATTTGGAAATACCCCCGCCCGACGAATGGGACGGCGTGCATACTATGACAAAAAAGTAGCATATTTTATCATATCCGAGAGCCTAAATGTAAAAAAATTGGATAAAGTTTTGAGATCTTCCTTATGACAGAGTTAAGAAGTGGAAAAATGTGAAAACATGAATCGGATGCCACATTAAAGTTAGTATTTATTTTCATACCGACAATTAAATGAACTATTTATCTGTTCCGAATGCCACAAAAGCCGATCGCATTCTGGTTGTAGATGACGCACCAGATAATGTTTTGTTGGTGCAGACAATCCTGGAAGAAGAAGGTTACGAAATTAGCACGGCCGAGAACGGCTTTTCGGCCTTAAGCCAAATTGACAAGTCAACCCCCGATTTGGTATTGCTAGACGTAATGATGCCGGGAATGGACGGTTACGAAGTCACCCAGCGAATGCGACAAAATAAGGAATTGCCCTTTATCCCGATTTTGCTGATCACAGCTCACGACAGCGCCAGTGTAGTCCAGGGACTCGACATGGGCGCAGACGATTTTATCCGCAAACCCGTGGAAATGGACGAACTGCTGGCGAGGGTGCGATCGCTCTTGCGGCTCAAACACAGCGTAGACGAACGAAATTCGATCGCCCTCCAGCGCGAAGATTTTGTCTCCAGACTCGCTCACGACTTGCGGACGCCCCTCGTAGCAGCCGATCGAATGCTAACTTTAATGCAGCAGGGAGCTTTGGGAGAAATCTCGCTCCCCATGTGCGACGCTTTCGGGACAATGGTTCGCAGTAACAAAAACCTGATCGCGATGGTAAATATGCTGCTAGAAGTCTACCGCTACGAAGCAGGGCGCAAATCCCTCAGTTTCGCTCCGGTTGACTTGCGCCAGCTTATTACCGAAGTAGCCGAAGAACTCGCTCCCCTAGCCGATGCTAAAAATTTGTCGGTGAATTTAGACTTGAGTGAAAGTGCAGAAAGTGCTCCGATTGCCAAGTATCCGGGCGATCGTCTAGAGTTGCACCGCTTGCTGACTAATTTAATCGGAAATGCGATAAAATTCACCGACAGCGGCTCTATAGATATCCGCTTAAAAGCTGCCAATTCACCTGTTTATACGAGCTTCAAAAACCAACCGCTGGCATGGGTAATTATGGAAATCCAAGACACCGGCGCCGGAATTTCTCCCGCCGAACAAGCGAAGTTATTTGAAAGGTTTGGCTCGGGAACTCACAAGAAATCCAGCACAGGTTTGGGACTGCACCTCTGCCGCCAAATAGTCGAAGCTCACCGCGGCACGATCGTGGTCAAATCCGAGTTGGGTAAAGGCAGCTTGTTTACTATTCGCTTGCCTTGTTAGAGCGATTTAATTAACTGTAGATGACTTATTTCATAAATGTTTGATGGCTAGAGCAACCGCAGATTTAAGGCAGATAAACACAGATAAACGCAGATAAATTAAAGATAATTTGCGAAGAAATGCAGGAAGTAAAAGTAGGGTGCATCCGCTCAAGATATTTCCTGGGACAATTGATAATCTCAAAACTGATGCACACCCTGAATAGATGGTGCGTCAGAATGAGATTTTTGGCGATCGTTAAAAATGACTAAACTGACGAACCCTATCGCTGACTTTGGCTCGGACTCGCATTCCGCACTACAAACCAGTCAATCACGAATCAGAAAAATAGCTTCGTAGTCAGGACTTTAGTCCTTCTTTGGCTCGGACTCGCATTCCGCACTACAAACCAGTTCGAGACTGAATGATATCACTCGTGCGATGTCTGGGCCAGCAATACAATCAGAAAATTATTAGGCAGATGTCATATAATTAGGGCTTGCTGAATAATTGATTGCCAACCAAGAGCAGGAGCGATCAATATATTCAAGCTTGGTTAAAGATAAGTTTTTTCTGTATCGAGTCGC
>NZ_JAEQCF010000175.1:0-3592 GCF_020738625.1 Microcoleus sp. PH2017_09_SFU_O_A | reverse complement strand
TTTTGGATTTAAAGGCTAATTCGTCAATTTCAACAAAACGATTCTCGGTGGATTTAATGATGTGCCTCTCTGCTAGTTGCATTCAGACTCTCCATTTTTGGACGATCGCAATAATTCTCTCAGTTGACCATTTTGACTATATGATACTACTATTGCTTACTACTGCTTACAAACTTAATAAAGTTTTATAATACCGTCTTTTAGGGAAATTTGATCGAAAATTTCGCTGGAAAATCATGGCGGGCGATCGGGCCCGGTGGTGTTGCTGCTCGATCGAGACCGCCAAACTGTAAAATGAACGCTTGTATATAAGTTATGTAGAGCAGGAGAACAATTTCAGTGGCAATAGAAGTAGGTCAGAGAGTTAAGGTACGCCGTCTCAGAGATCGGATACCTGCAAATATGGTGGGCAAGATAAAGGAAAATCCAGTAGGCACTGTTGACGGATTCAGAATGGTTGATGGCAGCGGAGTAGGCGTGGTTGTCAAGTTTGACGGTTTTGCGACTTGGTTCTTTGAAGATGAGCTAGAAGCCGTTTAGTAGAAGGCCGTTGTCAGTGGGCAGTGGGCAGTTGTTAGTTGTCAGTTGTCAGTTGTTATTGGTAGCAGCTAACAACTCACACATCAGGAATCAGAAAGAACAACTACCTACTGCCCACAGCCCACAGCCCACTAACCACTGACAACTACCCACTGACAACTGACAACTCTGGCTGAAGGTTGCGCTTAAATGTTAAGTAGTAAGCTTTGGCACTGAGAACAGAAAATGGCTTTGATTTTGACATTTTTGGGCAAAGGCGGCACTGGCCGCAGCACGATCGCGATCGCAACAGCTAAAAAATATGCGGCTCAAGGCAAGCGAGTTCTGCTACTCGGCCAAGATCCGGGGCCTGCATTGGGTATTCTGCTAGGGGTTCCCCTGACTCCCACGCCACAGGAAATCGCCCCCAACTTCAAAGCAGTTCAGGTGAACAGCGCGCCGCTGCTAGAACGCAGGTGGGACGAAATTAAACAACTAGAAGCTCAATATGTCCGCACTCCGTTTTTCAAGCAGATTTACGGGCAAGAATTGGGAGTGTTACCGGGGATGGACAGCGCGCTGGCGTTGAACGAACTTCGGGAATACGACGACAGCAAACAATACGATGTCATTGTGTATGACGGCAGCGGCGGCATGGATACGCTGCGGATGTTGGGAATGCCGGAAATTTTGAGCTGGTACATCCGTCGCTTCCGCCAAGCGTTGGTAGATTCGGATTTGGGGAAAGCTTTGTCGCCTTTTATTCAACCGGTTGTCAGTACCGTGTTGACGGTGGATATGTCGGGAGACAATGCTTTTCAATCTACCAAGCAAGTCGATAATCTGTTGGATAAGGGTAAGGAAGCGCTGGCAGATCCGAACCGCACGGCCGCTTATTTGGTGACGACTGGGGATGCAAGTGCGATCGGCACTGCGCGCTATTTGTGGGGAAGTTCTCAACAAATTGGTTTAACTGTCGGCGGTGTGATTGTCAATCAAGCACCGCTTACAGAAACGATTGCTGCTGATTTCGATCCTTTGACAGCAGTTTCTGTGCCGGCCCACAGCGATAATAGTTGGCAGCCGTTAATTGATGCTTTGCCAGATTTTTCTGAAGCTGGGAAAGCTCCTAAACCGATTAACATCAACACTGCACAGCGTCTAGTTAGTTTGTTTTTGCCTGGGTTTGACAAGAAAGAAATTAAATTGATTCAATCCGGGCCGGAAGTGACGATCGAAGCGGGCGATCAGCGGCGCAATATCTTGCTTCCTCCGGCGCTAACTGGAAAATCTGTCACAGGTGCTAAATTCCAGAATGGTTACTTGATTATTTCTTTTTAGCAGTTAAGTTGTTCGGGATTTTGGGTAAATTTTGGAACGGGCAAGATGCCCGTTCCACATTATTTTTATTAGTAGTTGTATGGGGTACGTTGTTGGGCTTGGGCCCTATACATTTAAATGGTTATATAAGCTGTCAGTCATACCTCATCTTTCCGAGAAAGGCTATAATTTACGGATTTTTCATGGATCCGCACCCTAGGACCACAAACACTGAAAATTATCGATAAATCTTGGAAAATACGATCGCCCGCAGTGCGTCTATAATATAAAATCATTAGCAAATTTGGGAAAACAGCAATGGTTACACAACTGCAATCTCCCGACCAACAAAACATCGTATACCCTGACGATAACGGAGAACCAATGTCAGACAATACTGAGCAGTTTCGATTAATCGTTTGGATTAAGGAAAATTCCGAACTATTGTTTGCGAATGACCCGAATGTTTTCGTAGCCGGCGACTTGCTTTGGTATCCCGTTGAAAGAAATAATAAACTTTGCCAAGCACCAGATGTGATGGTAGTTTTTGGTAGACCAAAAGGATATCGAGGTTCCTATCAACAGTGGAATGAAGATAATATTCCGCCGCAAGTCGTGTTTGAAATTTGGTCGCCGGGAAATCGGCCTGCTCCGATGATTCAAAAGTTCAAATTTTACGAACGTTACGGTGTGGAAGAATACTATTTGTACGACCCACAAACATTAGAATTGACAGGATGGCAGCGGGTTGAGGAAGAGTTAGAGGCGATCGAACAAATAGACGGTTGGATCAGTCCGAGATTGGGCGTGCGGTTCCAATTATCTGAAACCGGACTCGAAATGTTCGGGCCAAACGGAGAAGCATTTATGAGTTTTGTGGAACTCGCTCAACTGCGGCGCCAAGCGGAAGCACAAGCGACTGAAGCAGAGCAACTGCGACAACAAGCAGAGGAACGGGCGACTGAGGCTGAAACTTTGCTCGAGCAAGAACGATCGCGATCGCAAGCCTTAGAAGCTCAACTCCGAGCAATGGGAATCGATCCAAATCAATTGCAATAGATGATTGGGCAATTTAAACGCCGATTTAAATCGCGTACATAATCTCCGTAGATACTGTCTTGACCTGTCAAGGGGTGGCGATCGCATAATTAGGGCTTGCTGAAAAAGTCAGAAAACAGCATTTAGAAAGATAAGTGAATTCGAGATCGCCTCGGCAATATAAGTTTTGTCAATTTTTTTCTGCCGAAACATAGCTTTTACCAATGATTGGAGCCAAAAAACATCCAAAAAGGTTTTTGTTATGAAATAGACCGAAAAAAAGCCAAAAAGCCTGCCGTAGCAGGGCAGAAAGATTCATCACCAGAAAAGTTATTGCGATGCTTGTTTCAGAAGTATTATTAAGTTTAGCCATCACTCTACCGAGGCTAAATCTTCTTTTAGCTTCTCCAAATTTCCCCTCAATTAAGTTACGAATTCTCTCGTCTGATTGAGCTTGTTTTTTCATTGATTTGCTCAGATTTTTGGGAGGTCTTCCTAGACGGACACCGCTCATTCTGATGCCGAGTTCTTTGCACCAAGCTCTATTTTCTTGTGTTCGATATATCCGATCTACATGAATTGATTCAGGGTAAAATCCGGTGAATTGTTTAAATGTTTCTACTTGTCTTTTAAGGTCTCCTGATTCGTTGAAGTTATCCCAACTAATTCGGTCTAAAAATACGTACCCATTTCGACAACTGGCTGACAGTTTTGC
>NZ_JAEQCF010000068.1:446-49605 GCF_020738625.1 Microcoleus sp. PH2017_09_SFU_O_A | reverse complement strand
TGTGGCTGAAGCCGCGCACTCGCTCCAAGGCGACTGAAGTCGCTAATCGGCTAGACCCCAGCCTTAAAAGGACGGGGCTTGCGCCTCGTTTTTCGGTCAAGCTTAATGGGGATCGAAACTACCACGCCAACCACCCTATCGCCCAGCAAGCATACCGAATCGGATTGCAGTATCTTTTTCTCCCCTAATTTCACAGCGCTAGAGCCTAAACTCAAGCCTTTTTGCTTTCCAGGGCCCAGCGAGCTAGCTCTGTCCGGTTGTGCAGACCTGTTTTGCCCAGCATATTGCTAACGTGGCTCTCTATAGTGCGCTGGCTGACATTCATCACGTCTGCGATCTGGCGGTTTGCCATACCCTGCGCTAGCAACTGTACCACCTTTAACTCAGTAGGAGTCAATTCGACATTGCGGCGCGCCTTAATTTTGGGGCCGCTCTCTATACCTGGATTTGAGTGACGAATCAAGCGCGATGCTGCTTTCAGAGAAGATTCTACTTGGGCTACCAGTTCTTCGGGCTCAAAAGGCTTAACTATATAAACATCAGCTCCAGTGCTCAACCCTTTTACTCGATCGGAACTTTGACCTTTGGCGGACAAGAAAAGAACCGGAATCCAGCTCGTGCGCGGGTCTTCTCTGATGTGTTTGACTAAAGTGTACCCGTCCATTTCTGGCATCATCACATCACAGATGATCAAATCGGGGACTTCTTGTTCGAGTTTTTCTAGAGCGTGTCTGCCGTTTTCTGCTGTGATGACGTTGTAGCCCCGAAACTCTAAGTAATCCTTGACTAGCAAGATCAAGTTCGGGTCGTCGTCAACCAGCATCAGCCGTTTTTGCTCTCCTGAATTATTGTCCTTCATGTTTCTTCCCGCTAGAGTATCCCGCACAATTCCTTGTTTTTCACTCCTGTTTTTTCCGTCAGTCCAGTGTCAGCCCGGGAAAGTTGGGGGTTGAGGACGGCGGTGGGGTGAAGGGATGGCGGTGAGGGGAAAGCGGGGCGGGTATTACCGCTTCCTCTCCCAGTGTTCGATGCCCGTTTGTGAATGTCTTGCGACGTGGAACGGAGCCAAAACCTGTAATGGACGATCGCCTGTCACGATCGGCCTTGATTGATGGAAGACTCACGCTCCCTAGCCCAAGTTAAATATTTAATCTCGATCGGTTCAATTGCAAGTTGATGCCCCGGTTTTAAATGATACTTCTGATATAGAGAAATTTAAGCAGGCTCCCTACTTACGTATTTAACTATTTCTAGTGTAGTTTGGCAAACTGCCGGATGTCTGCTACTGAGAAACTTTTCGGCAAACTCTCGCCAGAGGGCGATCGAACTGCTTCGATACACCTCTTAAAAAAACACACAGCGACAAGCAAGACTACCAGAAACAGGTAGGAGAGTACAGTTGTTCGATCGATCCACAGGTGCGATCGCCCAACGCGCTCACGCTCTCTACTTTACCGTCTTAAACCTAACACCTTACTTATCCTGCTGTGCTTTTTCACCGCGCTATAGTTAAATATCTGCTTTCGCCTCAGCAGGCTCCGGCAAAGGATGAGTCAAAAAAGCGTATTCTTCAACCACCTGTGAGCCGATCAGATGTTCCTGAATAATTCTCTCCATGACGAGGGGAGTAACATCGCGATACCACACTCCGTCTGGGTAGACTACCATAATCGGGCCAGACGCGCACACTTGCAGGCAGTTAGCTTTAGTCCGAAAAATGCAGGTTTGCCGATCGGCTTTTGGCTTGTCCAACCCCAATTCTTGCAAGCGTTTTTTTAAGTAATTCCAAGCCACCAGACTGCTTTCTCGATCGCAACACTTGGGCACGGTTTGGTCGGCACAGATAAAAATATGCCGTTCAATTCGCTCTATTCCCAGGCTTTGGACGCAAGCGCTCAAGCCTTGGCTGCAAGATTCATCGTTGTTATTTTCAGATATTTTATTCATTCGTTAATAATAATTAATTAGCGATCGAAACTCATCACCACTCTCCCACTCTCCCACTCTCCCACTCTCCCACTCTCCCACTCTCCCACTCTCCCACTCTCCCACTCTCCCATTCCCCCACTCATCCTCGGTTCGGGAACCCGTACAGACAGATAAGTTGCGATCGCCCCTTACTAAAGCTAAATTAGCACTCAGGAGTCGAGAGTGCTAATATGTCAGTGTAAGCAGTCAGCCGTTGCTTTCATCGCGACCACTGACGGCTAACTGACTAGGATCTGTAATCTGGAGATTTATTTATGGCAGCAGTATCACTGAGTGTTTCTACCGTTAAACCGCTAGGCGAGCGCGTGTTCGTGAAAGTAAGCGCTAGCGAAGAAAAAACCGCCGGCGGCATCCTTCTACCCGACACAGCTAAGGAAAAGCCCCAAGTAGGCGAAGTCGCGGCCGTGGGCCCCGGCAAGCGCAACGACGACGGCAAGCGCGTTGAAATGGAAGTCAAAGTCGGCGACAAAGTTCTCTACTCGAAGTATGCCGGTACCGACATCAAACTCGGCACTGACGAATACGTCTTGTTGGCCGAAAAAGATATTCTGGCGATCGTCAACTAATTAATCATTAGTCATCAGTCATCAGTCATCAGTCATTAGTCATTAGTTTAAAGCGAACGCCGCCAAAAAACTAATGACACAAGACAAATGACTCGCCATCCATCCCCAATCTAAAATCTCAAACCCTCTCATCCCCAAAAACTATGGCTAAGCGTATAATCTACAACGAAAATGCACGTCGCGCCCTCGAACGCGGTATGGACATTCTCGCCGAAGCAGTCGCCGTTACCCTCGGCCCCAAAGGTCGTAACGTCGTTCTCGAAAAGAAATTCGGAGCTCCTCAAATCGTCAATGACGGCGTAACCATCGCCAAAGAAATCGAACTCGAAGACCACGTAGAAAATACAGGCGTTGCCTTGATCCGTCAAGCTGCTTCCAAAACCAACGACGCAGCAGGCGACGGCACCACAACTGCTACCGTTCTGGCTCACGCAATGGTCAAAGAAGGTCTGCGTAACGTAGCTGCTGGTGCAAATGCGATCGCCCTCAAGCGCGGTGTTGACAAAGCAACCGGCTTCTTGGTCGAAAAGATTGCCGAACACGCCAAACAAGTAGAAGATTCCAAATCCATCGCTCAAGTCGGCTCAATCTCTGCTGGTAACGACGATGAAGTCGGCCAAATGATTGCCAATGCAATGGACAAAGTGGGCAAGGAAGGCGTAATTTCCCTGGAAGAAGGGAAGTCTATGACCACCGAACTCGAAATCACCGAAGGGATGCGCTTCGACAAAGGCTACATTTCTCCCTACTTCGTCACCGACACCGAACGGATGGAAGCGATTCTAGAAGAACCCTTCATCTTGCTGACAGACAAGAAAATCGGCTTGGTACAAGACTTAGTACCAGTGCTCGAACAAGTAGCTCGTTCCGGCCGCCCGCTGTTGATCATTGCAGAAGACATTGAGAAAGAAGCTTTAGCTACTCTCGTTGTCAACAAACTGCGCGGTGTGTTGAATGTAACTGCTGTTAAAGCACCTGGTTTTGGCGATCGACGCAAAGCCATGTTAGAAGATATCGCCGTATTGACCGGCGGTCAACTAATCACCGAAGACGCCGGTTTGAAACTGGAAAACACCAAGCTGGACATGATCGGCAAAGCCCGCCGCATCACCATCACCAAAGACAGCACGACAATTGTTGCCGAAGGTAACGAAGTCGCAGTCAAATCTCGCTGCGAACAAATTCGCCGTCAAATGGACGAAACCGAATCTTCCTACGACAAAGAAAAGCTGCAAGAACGTTTGGCTAAATTGGCCGGCGGCGTCGCAGTCATCAAAGTCGGCGCTGCGACTGAAACCGAAATGAAGGATCGCAAACTGCGTCTTGAAGATGCGATCAACGCAACCAAAGCTGCTGTCGAAGAAGGCATCGTTCCTGGTGGCGGTACAACTTTGGCTCACCTAACTCCTCAATTGGAAGAGTGGGCGAATGCCAATCTGAAGGGCGAAGAGTTAACCGGTGCTTTGATTGTGGCACGGGCTCTGGCTGCTCCCCTGAAGCGGATTGCTGAAAATGCTGGTTTGAATGGCGCTGTCATCGCTGAGCGCGTCAAAGAAAAGCCGTTTAACGTTGGTTTCAATGCAGCGACAAATGAGTTTGTCGATATGTTTGAAGCTGGTATCGTTGACCCTGCGAAGGTAACTCGTTCTGCTCTACAAAATGCCGCATCTATTGCCGGCATGGTGCTGACAACCGAGTGCATCGTCGTTGACAAGCCTGAACCCAAAGAAGGCGCTGCTTCTGGCGGCGGCGGCGGCATGGGCGGCGGCGACTTCGATTATTAATCGATAGTTTGAGAGGGCGGGCTTTCGGGTCCGCCTTTTTCATAGAAATAGCTGTCGCTCCCAGGGGACAGCTAAATTTTTGTATGGCCTGACTGATATACTAAGAATGATTGAGTATCCGTAAAGCGATCGCATCGCAAGAGGTCAGGCCAATGTCAGCCACTATTACAATTAGCCCCAGCGAAATTCGGCAGATATTTCAGCCGCGCACATCCAGCGCTTCAAGGTTTTGGGAACTGGCTCAAAAAGCAAACAATTTAGCTGTCATAATTGACGCTCGTTGGGAGCAGATTCCCCCTGAGACTAGAGAATTACTCAAAATTTTTGCCTATGCCTTAATTGAACCCCCTCAAGGAATTAAGGGAGTTTTTAGTGAATTTTTAGGGCGTTTTTATTTGGCTTTTTCTTTATTTTCAATTGCAATCAAAGGTGAGCAAGACGCTTTTATAGCTTACGGTGCAGCATTTCAACGTCTTCTTAATGCGATCTTGAGTGGAGTAGAACGGGAAGATATTGCTTATCAAAAAGCACTATCTGAAGCCCTGGAACAGACTTTTGAAGAGTTAGAAACTATCGAGGCGATGACAGCGGAGGAGGCCTGTGAACGAATCAGAGCAATTTCATATCAAGCTCTCGAAGAACTTTGATAAAACTCAGCAAAAACTAATCCGCGATCACTATCGTAAAAATCAGGTAGGATTAGTGAAATTTGTCGAATTAATCCAAAAATTCCTCAGAATTTTGAGTGTTGACCCCCGTCCCCGTCCACCGTTGGGACATTTAGAACCTTGGCCCAAAGGCTGTAGCCGTGAGGGGTTGGAATTTTGGAAGCTTGAGTTTAAAATGCCTCAGCTTCGGGGAGCCGCTGAACAGGGGCGACTTATCTATTTGTTAGATATTACAAAAAAAGAAGTTGTGTTAATTTGGATTTACACACACGCAGAATTTGAGAAACGACCACCGGATAAGAATTTAAAGCATTTATTGCTTGAAATTATGGATAATTATGAAGTTTCAGATGAAAGTAACAATTTAGCCGATAGTGGAGACGGTGAAACGGTCGAGGATAAACTTGGAGAAAATAAATCAAATGACAGCTAAGCAATATGAATTTATCATTTAAAGATTTAAGGTTTATTATAGAAGCGATCGAACATCAAATCAATGCCTATCAAGAACGTTTGCAGGTAATTGAAGATATAGAAGAGGATGAGGCTGCGGATCTAGGGAACGATATTAAATTTTTAGAGCTTCTACTCGCAGATATGAAGAAAAGTTTAGAGCATAATACTTCAGTCAAGCCTTTAAGTTCTGATGAGGTTTTTTCGCCAGATCGGAATGATAATTCTTCCGAATATGCAAAAGAAGAATTATCTTTTCAAGAATTAATGAAATTAACGCTTAATTTGTCACTTAGCGAGCGATTATTTCTAGTAGAGGCGATTACCTCGTCTGTGCGCCAGGAAGTCACTATCAATCAATAATCAGCCCATCAAGAGTGTGAGAACATTCTTAATTGCCCAAATCCTTGTCTTCAGAGACTGCCAAATTTTTAGTCATCAGAAAACGGTTATGACTTTGATAACCTACTCTGTGATAAAGACGCTGTGCATCGGGATTTTCAAAATCTACTTCCAGATGAAGAGCTTGGACTCCCAAAACTCGGCAGGTATCCTCTGCAAATGCTAAAGTCTGAGTTCCAATGCCTTGTCCGCGATAGTTGGGTCGGATATAAAACTCGTCAATAAAGGCATCCCTGCCTCGGTATTCTAAACTGTAACCCAGCGTCAAAATAATATAGCCGATCGCCTCATCTTCTTGCTGAATCAGCCACACTTGTCCCAAAGACGCATCAGCCAAAAGATTTGCTAAAACATCACGATCGACTTTTTCGTCGAATTCCAATTGTTCTTTTTTATGAAACTCTTTAACAAGTTCTAAAAGAAGCGTAATATCAGCGATCGCTGCAACTCGGTAGTTAACGGTCATAATACAGCCTCGAAACTTGACAAGCGATCAACCGCTGTGTGCTGTACCAGTTTAGCAGCGTAAGTTATCAAATGCTATCCAAGCTCGATCGCACTACAGGTAATGATGTCCGATTGTGCCAGAAGTACGATCGCCCCCTGTGCGTGTAAAATTGACTAAAATCTAAATATTTTCAGTAGCCCGATCGGCAACTCAATCCTCAAAAGCTGACTCTCTCAACAAACAGGCACAAAATTTATGAAACTTTACCATACTCCCATTTCCACCAACTCCAGCCGCGTGTGGGTTGCCCTCATCGAAAAAAACCTCGACTTTGAATTAATAACAATCTACTTGGACGGCGATCATTTAGAGCCTGAATTTGTCGCAATGAATCCTTTTCATCGCGTCCCTGTTTTGGTCGATGATGGTTTCACCGTCGTCGAGTCTCTGGCAATTCTTGACTATCTAGAAGCGAAGTATCCCGAACCGGCCATGCTACCCAAAGATGCGAAAGATTTGGCAATTGTGAAAATGGTACAATTGGTCACGATTAACGAACTTGGGCCGGCACTTTACCCCCTCAGCAGTGAAAAAATGGGCTGGGGAATTCCTGAAGCGCAGGTAATCGCAAAGGCTAAGGAAAAAGTCGATACTGTGCTGACATTTTTTGAAGGTTTGTTGGACGATCGCCCTTTTTTCGGTAGCAACACCTTAACATATGCTGAATGCGTTGCTGGTACGGTCGTCCCTCTGCTATCTTGGGTTGATGTATCCACAGACGGATATCCCAAAATTCAAGCTTGGTGCGATCGGCTAATGTCTCGTCCCTCATGGCAAAAAACCCGATTCACCGAGGCAGATTTGGCAGTTTACGCCTCTCGGAGACAAAAATTTCTCGAACAATCTCAAGCCTGATGAACCAATTCATTATCAAGGAATCGCTATTTGTTGAGGCTCAAGTTCAACTAGAAGTGAAGCAGGAGGTAGAAATTGGGTAGTGCTGCTTTCTTGAATGATGCAATTGATACAAGCCTTTCTCCATAACGATTGAGCGTGCGAAAAGCAGGCGCTTATGCACCACTACCCATACTTAGTTGATGAGAGGGAAATCTGCTTGCGTAAAAATAGCCGGCGCGGCTGGCCGAATAGCCAATAAGTCCAATGCCAATCCACTTGTTGCAAGCGGTAGCCTGCTTGATAGTACAATTGTCGCGCCCCGTGATTGTTTTCCAAAACGTGGAGGTAAATCTCCGAAAATCCCCATTCTCGGGCTGTATTCTCGCAGTTGTCGAGCAGTTGTTGAGCAATTCCCTGCCGCCGATACTCCGGGTGAACTGCTAAATTTGACAAGTAAGGATAGTCGGAATTCGGTATTTGCCAAGGGAATCGAGAACGCAGAGCCATTTCTATTGTTCCTGCTATAGACTGAGTTTGGTGCGATCGATAATTCTGCATTCCTGACTCCCGCGAGACTAGCTCAGCAACGAGACAAATATAGTGTTCTGCTTTAGAACGGAGTCGATTTTTTAAATCTTCGTAAATGCCTAAACGCAACACTGGATACACCCATTCTACAAACCCCTCGCGGGAGTGAAAGCTCATGGCCAAAATATCCGCTAGTTGCGTCAAGTCATTTGATGCAGCCACCCGGATCGAAAAGCCAGAAAGTCCGGGAGTTTGTTGTTGGTGAGAAGCTGAGGAAAAAAAGGAAGGATTCACAATTCCAGGTCACTATATTAATTTTTCTACGCGGGTTACCGATCTGCCCATCTGAGAAATTTCACTTCTGGTGATAATGTAATATCACTTTTAAAAAAAGAATGTAACTTTAGACCAACTCCCAATCATAATATTTGTCATCGAGAATCTTAAATTTAAGAGATTAAATTGTATGACTTATACTCAGAGTTTATGAATGCGATTCAGTCACATTCTTTTTGTACTTTCCTCTAACTATTATCTGATGTAAATTGGAGATATTCAGTATTTTAGACTAAATTTATTTCCAATGAAAACCCATCCCTTAATACTAGATTTGTGGGTAGCGGGAAAGTTATTAAAAACAATCAAAAAGGTTTTAACGTCTGGTTCCCGGAAGCGTACCGCTCTCTGCTTGCAGAAATACCCGATCGAATATAATTTATCCGTCTAGCGGTAATTGACAATATCAAGTATCTACTAGACTAATACCGGGCGCGATCGCAAGTCGGATGTTGGCTGCCTGTCCCAGAACCCGACAACCCAGCTTTCAGCAGTGCTGGGCAATCAGGAAGCCCGTCCCCTCGCGAACAGGCCTTACCTGTTGCGCCGGAGGGCTAGATATTGTCCAGCGATATTGTGCTGCGATACTGTGCTGCGGGCGATCGAGAGCTTCAAAACTTCGATCGAGCGGCTCGATCGGTTTCCACAGAGTACATCCCTAGCTAAGATTAACAGATGGATGCTCAAGATAGCGGTGTTTCGCCGCAGTAATTGCCTTGGGCGTTGGTCTGGACGAGGCATAAAAAATGCCGCGCTCTGCCCAAAAAGTGCCAGTCTCACTAAAATGGTACAGCAATTGCGTCACTCGCACTTCCCCGCCTGTGTTGTCTGTCTGTCTCCCCCCCCGAATATCAGTCAGGGACACAGGGGCCGGAGAGGAAAGCCATATCCTTGGCAGAATGTGAAAGTTGCTGTCACCTAGGCAGCAAAAACACAGGGGAAGATGTTGGTTGTCTATTGTATCCTGCTACAGACAGTTTTTACACACCAAATAAAACAGGAAGATGAGCGATAATAACACATAAAGAAAGGCAAATCCACTCACAATCAGGACGATTATTCCTATGTATTATGAGATATCCAGAGGGCAGTTAAAAGTTGCGGATTCCTATTTTCACGCTCAACATAGAGGTGAGGGGTTAAGGACACTTCCCGCAAGACGAGATTTTTGTGAATATCATTAAATAATAAAATTGGGGTGCACTACAGGCAACTGTGGCGATCGAAGAATTCGGAATTGAAAACCCATAAATTAAAAATCAAGGTTGATTCTTGCCTCGACCCACTCACAACAACTTCAGATTCACGAATTTGTGTGACACCAGTTTCAAAAAATAATGCAACTGCCGGCAAACTCCAAACCCTTATGTCATCAGTCATCAGTCATCAGTCATCAGTCATCAGTCATCAGTCATCAGTCATTAGTAGTAGGTAACAACTGTCAACTGTCAACTGTCAACTGTCAACTGTCGTATGACTCGTGCAATTGAAACCTGCGAATTCTTTTTTTCAACAGACTTATTAAATCGAACTGCCCCGGGGCACAGGAGAACGGTGCATGAATTCCCAATCAAATCCTAAGCTCAAACTTCTAATCGTCGATGACGAACCGGATAACCTCGATTTGCTTTACCGCACCTTCCATCGAGACTATAAAGTGCTCAGAGCCGAATCTGGCCCCGCCGCCCTCGAAATTTTGGCAAAAGAGGGAGAGGTTGCTGTGATTATTTCCGATCAGCGAATGCCAAAAATGAGCGGTACGGAGTTTCTCAGCCTGACTGCGGCTCAATATCCCGATGTGATCCGAATTATTTTAACTGGCTATACGGATGTTGAAGATTTAGTTGAAGCTATTAATGCTGGCAAAGTATTCAAATTCGTTACTAAGCCTTGGGATGCTGAAGAACTCAGAGCTCTTGTCAGTCAAGCTGTTGATACTCACAATGTCCTGAAAGCCCGCACGAATGAACTGCGTAGGGCTCTCTCGCAAGAATCGCTGCTTTATGCCGTTACCAATACTATTCGATCGGCTCCCAATTACCAGCAAATGCTGCAAAGAATTGTGGAAACTGTCGGGCAGATGTTTGAGGTGAGTTGCTGTTTGCTGCGGCCGTTCCAAGACGGCCGGGTGGCTGATGAGTGGTTCGTTTACCAGAAGGCCGAAAGTAAAGGGTTGCGGGGCGATTCTGAAGCTAGACGAGATGCTTCTAGCGCCCGACTTTCGCCGGATTTGCTGCCGGATTTGGTTTGGGAAACTCTGGATGTGGAGGTGATTCAAGATGCTCAAACTGACGATCGAGTTTTAAGCTGGGACAATGAGCAGCGATTGCAGGCTTACCAAGCTGCGAATATTCGATCGAGCTTAATCGTACCGCTGTTTTACCAAATGGAACTGATGGCAGTCTTGGCGCTGCACCAGTTCGATCGACCGCGCCAGTGGGAAGACCACGAGGTACAGTTAGTAATTACGGTGGCCGACCAAGCGGCTTTGGCCCTTTCTCAGGCCCGGGCTTACGAACAGGTACGGGCGCTGGCAAAGCGCGAGACCTTAGTCAATACTATTACTACGGCAATTCGATCGAGCCTCGACCCCCAAAATATTTTTGCAGCGATTACTCAACAACTCGGCCAAGCTTTGCAAGTTGACGGCTGCGCCCTATCTCTGTGGACAGAAGATGATGAATATGTCCAGTGCGTTGGTCTCTACGACACAAATAGGGATACGGTGGCTGTAAAACAGGGTTTTAACAATTCAGAGGTAGTTGCGAATCCTCCAAGCCCTCAAACTGCTGCTGAGAGTGCTGCTGCGAACCCTCCCGGCTGGGTTTTTGCCCATCCTTCCCTGCCGCAGTCTTTGGTGCCGATTCGCGGCAATCCGGTGTTGCTGCAAGTTATGGTATCAAAAGAGCCCGTGGCGATTGAAGACCTCAACGAACGCCCCGATTTAAATGTTACAGAACTGCAAGTGCGATCGCCAGCCCGCGCCCTGTTAGTCGTGCCCTTAATCTCCGAAGGCAAAATCATCGGCAGCATTTCGCTGCGCCAAAATTGCAGCACCCGCCGCTGGAACCTCTCAGACATTGACCTGGCTCAAATAGTGGCAACTCAAGCTGCTTTGGCGGTGCAGCAGTCGCGCCTCTACCAGACTACCAGACAGCAGGCGGAACGGCTTTTGGAAGCCGATCGACTCAAAACCGAATTTTTCCAAAATATCTCCCACGAATTCCGCACCCCTCTCACCCTAACTATCGGCCCTCTAGAATCAGCTTGCGGCCGCAAAGAAGACTTACCCTACGAACAAGCCGTCATCGCCTTGCGTAATTCCCGCCGCCTCCTGCGGTTGGTAAATCAACTGCTGGACTTGCAGCGCCTCGATGCAGGACGGATGCAGCCGAGTTTTCGCCCGTGCGATTTAGTCGGTTTTTGTTACTCTACGGCAGAGTCTTTCCGCGCCTACTGCGACAAAAAAGGACTGCACTTAATTACCCAACTGCAAGACTGTCCTTTACTTTATTTAGATATTGAAAGATTTGACAAAGTTATTTACAACCTGCTATCAAATGCTGTCAAATTCACCCCAGAAGGGGGAACAATCACCCTGACAGTTGAACCAGCCGGCGCTCACTGTTTGTTGCAAGTAAAAGACACCGGCATCGGCATTCGCACCGAACAAATTCCCTATTTATTCGAGCGCTTTCACCAAGCCGAAGGTTCCGCCAGCCGTTCCTACGAAGGCAGCGGTTTAGGTTTGGCACTTGTCAAAGAATTAGTCGAACTCCACGGCGGTCAAATTTCCGTCGATTCTGTTTACGGCGAAGGTACTACTTTTACCGTTTGGCTGCACTTCGGTTCGACTCATTTGCCCCCAGAACGGGTACTGGAAATCCCCGCCGAGTTTCACGCATCCAAAGCTGCGGTGGAACTGGCAGATGTGGAAGCTGACTTGTCGGAAGATGAAGCAGAAAATCATAACTTTGAGGCTCTAGAACCGATAAATTCCGAAACAGTAGCTGGCACGGTTTTGGTGGTTGACGACAATCCAGATTTGCGCTTTTATGTGTCGGGAATTCTGCGAGAGTCTGGCTTTGCAGTTTTGCTCGCCCGCAACGGAGAAGAAGGATTTGCCGTGGCAAAAAACCGCCGTCCGGATTTAATTGTCACGGATTTGATGATGCCTGTGATCTCGGGTTTGGATTTGATTCGGATGATTCGACAGGATGAAGACTTGCGGGGAACTCCGGCAATTTTGCTAACTGCTAAAGCCGACGCAGATACTCGGATTGAAGGAGTAGAACGGGGTGCTGATGCTTATTTATCGAAGCCTTTTAACGATCGCGAATTGTTGGCAGAAGTGCGGAATTTAATCGCCCTCAAGCAAAACGAGCGGCGAGTGCAGCAGTTGAACAATTATTTAACTGAGTCGGTGCTGCGCCGATTTTTGCCGCCGTCGATGGTGAAAGCCGCTGCGGCTGGAGATTTGGCCTTGGATTTGCGCCCGGAACCGCGATTGATTACTATTTTGTTTAGCGATATTGTCGGTTTTACTCAAATGGCAAATACGCTGCGATCGCGCCGGGTAGCTGAGCTGTTGAATGAATATTTGGCGGCAATGACTAAGGCTATTTTTGACAGCGGCGGTACGGTGGACAAGTTTGTGGGAGATGCGGTAATGGCTCTCTTTGGCGCGCCGGAGGAACTAACGCCAAACGAGCAAGTGCGCCGCGCTATAGCTGCTGCAAGGCTTATGCTGCGAGCTCTGAAGCAACTTAACGAGCGCTGGTTGGAGCAGGGAATTGTGGGGGAAAATGGGGTGCCTCCGGTGCGGTTTCGCTGCGGTATTCACCAGGGTACTGCGGTGGTGGGGATGTTTGGCGGCCCCGATCGATCGGATTATACTGCGATCGGGCCGAGCGTGAATATTGCTGCTCGTTTGCAAGAGGTGGCGGAACCAAACTCTGTGCTGATTTCGGCTGCGGTTGCAGATTATGTTGAGGAGGATCGAATTGTTAAATATAAGCCGCTGCAACTCAAGGGAATTGATGAAACAGTGTTGACTTTTATGCTGAATTGTGATTAGTTATTGGTTGTTTGTTATTGGTTATTAGTTGTTTGTTATTTGCTACTAATGCCCAATCTCTAATAGCCATCTCTAATAATTGTGGAGCAGGCATCCTGCCTGTTCAATACGAGTCTCGATCGCTATGAGTAGGGAATTGGCGATCGCTCCGAGCGGAAAGAATAAGAAGGGCGATCGCCCTTTTTTGCTAGGGCGATCGCTCAAGGGGTAAGCTACCAACTGGCATAACTATCACAATCGGAGTAAACTTAGTTTATGGACTTAGTTTTTTAAGATTATGGAAACTGTAAATATCGATCGAGCTAAGAAAAATCTCTCAGAACTATTGTTGCGCGTGGAGCTTGGAGAAGAAATTATTATTTCAAACGGATCTATCCCAATAGCGAAGTTAGTTCCGTTTCGTAATTCATCGAATCGACGAGCTAGTTTAGGGCAAGATCGAGGGAGATTTATTGTACCAGAAGACTTTAACGCTCCTTTGCCAAAAGAGATTTTGGCAGCATTCGAGATCGGAGATTGAAATGCTTTATAAAAACGCTTGCTGATTGCTCAGGCTCAGATATCAACTATCAAAAACTATTTACGGTCGAAAAATGATACAAATTACCACGACTGAATTACCCCAAACCCTCCAGACTCTATTTATAGAGGTTGAACGTACTAAAACCCCCCTCACCATCATCCATGAAGGGAAACCATTAGTGATTATCTATCCTGCCACTACCCAAACCCCACGCCCCACGTTTGGCACAATGAAAGGAAGCGGTGAAATATTAGGAGATTTAATTGCTCCTGTCGCCCAACCCTGGGAAGTTTTAGAATGAAACTTTTACTCGATACCCACATTTGGCTTTGGTATTTACTTGGTAACGAACGACTATCGCTTCAACTTCAAACGGTAATCGCCGATCCTAATACTGAACTTTGGCGCTCGTCCAATTAGCATTTGGGAGACGCTCATCCTTGCAGAAAAAGGACGGATATCTTTACAGCCAGATCCGGTTACATGGGTTAACTTAGCTTTAAAAACCCTGGAAACTCGTGAAGCCCCAATGAATCACGCCATTGCCATTTTAAGTCGCGAGATTGCACTACCCCATCAAGACCCCGGAGACCGATTTATTGCAGCCACAGCCATTTACTATGGGTTAAGATTAGCTACAGTTGATGCCCACCTTACAGGTAATTCGGTGGTACAAACACTCAGTTAGGCAATATTCTATATTTCTGTGGGCGATCGCCCTTTTGTTTGGTGGGGCGATCGCGTGGGGGTGAGAAACCGGGTTTCTGGACAAAATCTCGGCACAGATGCTTTAGTTATCTCAGAAACCCGGTTTCTTAAGAAAGATTGCCCTTCACCAAAGCCAAACTAAACGCCGATGAATGTAAAGTAAACTCCGTGACTTTTTTACAGTTGCAATCACACGCCTATGAAAACATTTGGAGTCAGTGTACTTTTTTCTACTCCTTGGACTATTGCTAGATAATTTTTGTCAAGTCTAATTGCAGTAGAAACTGTGGGAAGTCCCCCATTTAACTGTAAGGTAATTGGTTCAAACACAAGCTGATTTAGTAACAACCCACTCGCTAAACCTATTGTGTCTCCAGGCTGAAAGTCTGTAATGACATCTGCTTGCTCTGGCAAACCCAAAGCCGAGTTCCCTGTAATGAAAAATGTATCACTACCTGGGCCACCGATAAGAAGATCTTGACCTAAATCTCCCCATAGTCGATCGTCACCAATACCACCATCTAAAATATCGTTCTCTTTGCCACCATACAATGTGTCATTACCCTCTAATCCTATCAAGATATTATTGCCCCTGTAACCAAGTAGTCGATCGTCACTGGGACTACCATTAATAATATTTTGCGTAGGTGTGGTAATCGAGACTGTTTGATTTTTTGCTGGGGGTATCTGATCATCTGCGGATGTTCCGAGGGCTGCAATTATTACGTCAACAATCTCAGAGGCATCGGCTGCTTTGAAAGCTTTACCATCGGTTGCAGTAGCAAGGCTTTCAAAATCGGTGGCAGTCTTCCGATCATTGCCAATCAGAATAGTGAAGATTTCAACTGGGATTTTTACTCGATCATCGGTTTGTAAAGCGAAGCGTGTAACAGCAAGGTTACTTGCAATATTGCTGGTCTTAATATCGCCTGCAATTGACTTCGAGCTACCGAGATTGCTAGCAGAGACTGAATTTCCGACATTAGATGCAAGTGCAAGTACCTGTGCGCGAAGTTCCGTGTCTTTCGGAGGAGCATCACCGAAAAGAATGATTCGACGGACATCTGCGTCTGCACGCCACTGTCCGGCATCTCCAGACAGAGCGCGGATTAGGCCAGCATTAACTACTTCAGGAAAGTCATCACCACCACCGACAGAAATGCTATTGATTGCGTTGAGAGCTGCGGTTTTCCGTTGTTGAATGTCAGGTTGATCGGTAAAGGGTAGAAAGGTATTTGTCGCAGGATCATTGTACCCAACCACAGCAATTCGAGAGCCACGAGTGTCTTTCTTGTCAGCACTCACAGAACTCTCTTCACCAAATATTGCGTTTATAATGTCGCTGGCACGGGCTTTGACTTCATCAATGTCGTCAGACATACTGTCGGTCGTATCAATGACGAAGGCAATATCCTGTGCTAGGATTTGTTTACCAAAAACTATATCCTCTATATTCTTAAGGATATCGGAACCGTCACGAGATGGAACCTTATCAGTGATTCGGACGGAGCCATCACCCAAATTCTCTATGTCATATTCGCCCTTGTTGCCCTTATAAACTGCTTTGTCAATTCCCTCGCCTCCATCAAGCTCATCGTCGAAAGTTCCTCCTCTAAGTTCATCGTTGCCAGCACCACCAACTACAAGACCTGGCCCAAATAGTTGTGTCACGCCTGCTGATGAAATACTGTCATTACCAGGACTACCGTATATTACGTTGAAAAAACCGCGTCTATAGGATAGAAACGGGTCTGAAGCAATGTTTTTAAAGTATCCTAATCCCGTCACGCCTAGTACCGCATACCCCACCTCGTTAGAGCCATTTACATCAGCTTCAAGCTTCTGATTCGCCAGGAAATCCTCCTCAGTGTAAGTCGGGTAAGGCTTTCCCGACGAACCAGTAAAATTGATGGTGACCTCCCCACGATTTAGCCTATAACGGTCCAAAATTGGGGTGAAGACAAAATTGTTAAGAAGTTGGGCGCGTCCCACGCTCTGGAAGTCAAAATTATCCGGACGGGCTCTGACTTCAAGACCCTCGATCTTTTTGATGCCATTATTGACATAGAAAGTTGCATTAGTAACGTTGAGTTCAAAGGGACTGTTGCCAAATATCCAAGATCGCTCAGCATGGTCTTCAGTGCCGATACCTGTTCCGTACTGGGAAATATTAATCCGCAAATCGTTAGAAGTCAAACCCAGAATGCCTCCTATCTCTCCAGCGGTATACCCATTCTCCCTGTCGGGAATCTCCCCACTGAAAAATCTTTCCACAGCAGGAAACAGCGATGGATACGCGAAGCGTCCGCCTCCGCTATTCATGTATGTGGCCATATCGTAGCCAATGGATGCTGGTTTATCATTACTAGGTCTGATATGCTTGTTATAGTTATCAGGTGACGGTGTATCCGTTCCAAATACAAATTTCCTGGTTATTTCAATCGGGTCATAAATTGTACCTGCCATTGTTAATACCTCTTTGTGGTAAATTTACTGCTCGCTTTATAGTCTCTAACTGTTTTATCAAGCATCATTACAAGGTATAAAACGTTTGTCGTTTTATACCTAAATTTACGCTTTAAATAATTCTCCTATTTTCCTTGTGAATCAAAAATTTTCCCACTCAAAAATGCTCAATTTTGTTGGCATTTTTGTCGGCTATTCAAACTCGCTGGTTGAAAAATGTTGAATAATGCCAGAAAATGTTGGAAAAAGTTAGGTATAATAATAAAAATCACAACATCTGCGATGCTGCATGAATCTTGAGGAAGTGTTAAAAATGGCTGATGATCTCATGTTTGCCAAAACTGGTAAGCATCTCGATGACTTACAGGAGGCGATTCTGCGCGGAAGCATACAAGGTGAGAAATACACCAAAATTGCCGAGGAGATTCACTGTAACGAAAGTTATCTTAGGGATGTTGGCTCAAAGTTATGGCAAACACTTTCAGAGGAATTAGGCGAAGAAGTCAGGAAATCAAATTTACGATCTACAATTGGAAGATTTATATATTCAAATGTATCGAATTTTGAAAAAGAGGTTGGGGCGATAGGTAGTTTTGAAAAGGACGTTGTAGCAATTGGTAGCGTTAACATCTGTGGAGAATCTAGACACGCACCAAACATACCAAACTCACACCCACCAAATCAAGAAACATCGCATCAAGAGTTAAGCGAGATGCCGGAATTAGGTGCTTTCTACGATCGCACCCTCGAACTCAAAACCCTCACAACCTCGATTCTACAACAAAACAGCCGCCTCATAACCATCACCGGCGGACTCGGCATCGGCAAAACATCCCTAGCAATACAACTCGTACAACAAATAAAAGACGACTTTGAATACGTCATTTGGTGCAATCTCGACACATCCCCGACTCTCTCGGAATTTGAAGCTAACTTAATCCAGTTTTTCTCCCAGTCAGCAAAGCAAGATTCACCCACAACTAACCAGAAAGCATTACCCCTAATTAAATATTTACAAAAACATCGGTGTTTAGTAGTCTTAGATGACATTCACAATTTGTTCAGCAGCGGCGAATTAGCAGGAAAATATAAACCAGGATACGAAGAATATCGCTCTTTATTTAAACAAATAGAAAAATTATCCCATCAAAGTTGCTTCCTGCTAATCGGTTGGGAACCACCCAAAGAAGTTCCTCAACTCACCAGCGAAAATACTCCCATTCGTATTTTACAACTCACAGGCTTAGACAGTGCGGCCGCGCGGGAAATACTCCGAGATAAAGGATTAACAGAAATCGAGAACTGGGAAACACTCATTCACCGCTACCAAGGTAATCCCTTATGGTTAAAAAGCGTGGCGACTTTGATGCAAGAGTTGGGAATTGGCGCGACTGAGTTATTATTAAATGATACCGTATTGTTACCCGAAGATTTGAAAGATGTTTTACAGCAGCAGTTTAGTCGCTTATCGGAAATAGAAAAACAAGTCCTCTCCTTGTTTTGTAGGGAAAGCGAACCAGTCAACTTGACAAAATTACTCGAATATGGCACTGTGCGATCGCCAGATTTGCTCAATGCCCTGCAATCTTTATCGCGGCGTTGCTTCATTGACAAAACAGGAAGTTTTTATACTTTGCCACCTGTCTTGAGGCAGTATGTCCAAGAATTATGATTTAACTGTTAAAAATTGCCTGATCTGGTGTTGACTTTTCTCGGTCTTTTGCTGTACTATGAGAATGTATATATAATAATGGAAATAGTGAGTTTTTTATTTTTAATGCGCCAATTCCCATTATAAATAAAGTATATGTCAATTCGCCAGAATTTGCAATACTAAAACAATACTTTTTTCCCGCCGATCGCACTTAAGCACCAATCAATGAAATATTCTGCATCCAGCCCCAGAAACAACAGCCAAACATCTCGCTTTGACGGATTATCTTTGGACGATCGCAATCCCGACTTCATAAAACTAATGCTGCCACTCTGGGAATGGCTGTACCGCTACTATTTTCGCGTCCAAAGCGACGGCTGGCACCACGTCCCCGCACGCGGAAAAATGCTCGTTGTCGGCTCTCACAACGGGGGAATCGCCGCTCCTGATATGTTTATGTTCCTATACGAATGGTTCCACAGATACGGCACTGAACGCTTGGCCTACGGATTGATGCACCCGACGGTTTGGGAAGTTTCTGCTGATATTGCTGGCATGGCGGTGCGGTGTGGCGCGATCAAAGCGCATCCAAAAATGGCGATCGCAGCTTTGCGAAAAAATGCCCCGGTTCTAGTCTATCCTGGTGGTGCCGAAGATACTTTTCGTCCCTATCACTTACGCAATAAAATCCACTTTGCCGGACGCAAGGGATTTATTAAGTTAGCATTGCGAGAAGAAGTGCCAATTGTACCAATTATATCCCACGGTGCCCACGATACTTTAATAGTTTTGGCAGATTTGTACGAAGAAGTTAAGCAATTGCATGAATTGGGGATGCCGTGGTTGTTGGGCATCGATCCGGTAGTGTTTCCGGTGTATTTGGGATTGCCTTGGGGATTGAGTATTGGGCCTTTGCCAAATCTGCCTTTTCCCGTGCAAATTCGGACTCGCGTGTGCGAACCAATTGTATTTGAGAGGTACGGTAAGGAAGCTGCGGGCGATCGCGATTATGTCGATGCTTGTTTCGATCTAGTTACAACTCAAATGCAACGGGAATTAGATTGTTTGATTGGCAATTGAGCATTGCACAAGTTTATTAATTCGGCCGACTGGTGACTAATTGCCCGATCGCCTTTACCGCAATTTTAGGATGAAAAAGTAAAGTCGGTGGTTCAATCATGTGCAGAACTTCCAAAAAAGCTTGACAAACTTTCGCATCTGTGGTCAACGCTTTTAACACCAGATCCATGTAATTAATTGTCAGTCGCGTAGCCAGGTTTGGTTTCGCACCCTCACTTCCCCGATAGCGCGAATCCTGGCTGATAGCAAACGTCCAAGGAATAGTATGTAATTTTGCGAGTTTTTGTTGAAAATGTCGCCCAAAGCCTGTTAAATCGCCTTCAGGATAGCGCTGCCGCTGTTTTTGCAGACATTCATCCAGCATCTGAGCATCCAATCCAGCAACCGTCATTCCTTGGCCGTAAACAGGGTTGAAAGCGCAAACTGCATGGCCGACAATTACCAAATTTTCAGGATAATGGGAGAGGCGTTCGTAGTGGCGCAAACGGTTTTCTGTACCTCGATAACTATACACAGGTGCGATCGCCTTTGCATCTTTAATCGCATCATAAATCATCGGAGTTGGCAGACTGCGCGCAAATTCTACAAAACCTGCTGCGTCTGCGGGCGGATAATCGCGATCGCCCCCACCGAGAGTCACCAGCCAGCGATTCCCCTCGATCGGGAAAATTGCACCGCCGCGAGTGCGAAATGGCGGTGCAGTTGACACAAATACAGGCGCTGTATCTGACAATTTACCGCTGCATTCATAGATGCGCGTCGCATAGCCGACAAAAGCATTGATAACCGTTTCAGGTGGCGGTTCATAGCCGAGTTTTTTCAACCATTTAGGCGTTTGAGAAACTTTGCCGCTAGCATCGACTACTAAATCTGCATTCAAATTCTCTTCATTAATGTTACCTGGGTTTTGGCGATCGCAAAAACGCACCGACACACCAGCAATCGCCGTGCCCTGAGTATTCGCCAGCAACCCCGTTACAGTCCCTCCTTCCAGGAAATGCACGTTCGTATTTTCAGTCAAGCGGTGGCGAATTTGGCGATCGAGTAAATCCCGACTGAACATAATTAAATCATCTGGATCGGGGGTAAAATGTGTCGCCCAACCAGCCGGACTAAACCAGGCGATCGACTTCGGATCTAACCTCGGAGCACCCGCAGCTATCAGTTCGTTTTCTAAGCCGGCAAACAACTGTTCTAAGATGATTTTTCCACGAGTCAAAAGGATGTGCAGGTGTCGGGATTGAGGAATACCGGGGCGAGGCGCAGCTTGTTCGGGAAAAAAATCTCGTTCAACAATACTTACGCGATCGAAGTGTTTCGCTAATACTCTAGCGGCCAACAGTCCTGCTAAACTCCCGCCCATAATAATCGCGTGACTTTCTCGCTGCATAATCAATTTTTTTGAAGGTTAATAACTAATACCATGTTTACAAAGTTTTCGACCAAACAAGTGTGGCGTTTGTTTACAGTCTACAAGCGATTAAATAGGTGCGTCGCGATCGGATTGTCGATATTTATTTAGGGATTTTTGATGTATCCGCACCCTACGACTCACAATTTTTTTCTCTCTCTTCTCTTCCTCAGCGTTCTCTGCGTCCTCTGCGGTTCGTTAAACAAAGTCTATTTGACAACGGACAGAAAACTGACATAGCACAATTATCCCTGAATCAACAGCAGGCCGCAGACATATTTATACACTTCCGACTGTAGGGGGATGCTTTAGCTCGTCAATAAAGCGATGCTTGCCATTGGGGGCATGAGTTTAACACTATACATTGGTCAAGTCGCGCCAATGAACGCGCGCACCCACCCTTTAACGAGGAATATACTATGTATCAAAATTTGCCAATAAATCCACAACTGTATAACATCGGGTTCTGGCTGGCCCAAGTGCCTGTAGAACAGACTACAACAACAACAAGCAGAGTAGAAGATGCAGCACTCCTTTATTCCGGGCCACAATTTTTTATCGCCTTAATATCTGGAGTCGTACTAGCCTGTGCTTTCCAACTCTTGCTGACAAATTTATCAGTAGCCGCAGGCCTTTCCTACATCGGACAATCCCACGACGATGGACACAAATCTGATAGCAGTAGTCCCGTCCGCCACATCGGCAGCAAAGTCGGTACTTGGACGCTAATTACTGTCACTGTCGCCCTATTCTTCGCTTGCTTGCTAGCAGTTAAGCTTAGTTTGATTAGCAGTCCTGGTTTAGGTGCGATCGTCGGTTTAGTCGTGTGGGCGGCCTATTTCTCACTCCTCGTCTGGGTGAGCTCCACCACCGTCGGTTCCCTGATCGGTTCCGTGGTTAACACCGCAACATCTGGCGTTCAAGCTATTTTCGGCACCGCAGCCGCAGCCCTCGGCGCCAAAGCAGCTAGCAATCAAGTAGTCGCCACGGCGAAAGCAGCAGCAGCAGCGGTGGGCCACGAACTCGGTAGCGCGATCGACCCTACAAGCTTGCGGGAAAACGTCGAAGACTACATCCAAGCCCTCAAACCGCCGGAATTAGACATCAAAGCGATGCGTAGCGAGTTTGAAAAATTGCTCAACGATCCGCAACTCAAAAGCATTGCGGGCGAAAATTTGCCGAATCTCGATCGACAAACTCTCGTAGATTTAGTCAGTTCGCGATCGTCCTGGTCAAAACGCGATGTCAACCGGATTGTAGACCAACTCCAAGATGCTTGGAAACAAGTAGGAAAACCAGACCAAAAATCAGACGGCATCGCCCAATTGATAGATTATCTCAAATCAGCAAAATCGGGAGATTTGCTCTCAGATACGCTGACAAGTAGGGTAGAAAAAGTTCTCGGCAATCTGGGCGGGCAAAATTCTGGACAAAACTCCACAATGATGTCCCAAGCAACGTCAATGGCAGTTAATGCTTTAATGGGAGTAGTTTTGGGTCGCACGGATATTTCCGACTTAGATGTCGAAAAAGTAATGGGTCAGCTTAAAACAGCTAAGGACAAAGTTAGCCAACAAGCTGATAAAATTACCGCTCAAGTCAAAGGCGAACCAGAAACTTACAGCCCAATTCGTGCTGACGTAGAAAACTACTTGCTCAACACTTATTCGTGGCAGATGAACCCTACCGCGATCGAGCGCGAATTTCGTGACGTGCTCTACGATCCAACGGCAGATCCGGGAACTGTGCGCCACGAATTGGAAAAACTAAATCAGTCCAAGTTTGCGGAAATCCTGGCAAGTCGAGGCGTTTTTACCCAAGACAAAATTAAAGAAATTTCCCAGGAATTAGAAGGAATCAGACAGCGAGTTTTACAAACTGCGATCTTTGCCGAGGAGCAAGAAAAAGCTCGCGATTTGCAGTGGCGCGTGGAAACTTATTTGAAGCTGACGCCCAAAGCAGAACTGACAGCAGCAGGTATCGGGAGCGATTTTAAGAAAATCTTAGAGGATTCTGATGTTACTTACGAACAGTTGCGCGATCGGCTTTCTCCTTTCACCAGCGATAGTTTCGTGCAAATTCTCAGAGGCCGCGAAAACTTCGGCTTCCAGGAAGTAGACCAGATTGTTAAAGAGTTGGAAAGGACGCGAGATGTAGTTTTAGCAGATGCTAAAGGTCTGCAAGAAGCAGCGCAAGTCCGACTAGACAATCAGTGGCAAAAAGTACAAGAATACTTGAAGTCTACGGGCAAAGAAGAACTCAATCCCGAAGGGCTCAAGCGCGATTTCAAAACGCTGCTGGACAACCCGGAAGCGGGAATGTGGGCGCTAAAAGCTAGAGCTTCTCGGTTCGATCGCGAAACTTTGGTAAAATTGCTATCTCAGCGCAAAGACCTCAGCGAAGACCAAGTAAACCAGCTTCTCGACAGTGCCGAAGAAACTTGGCACAGCGCGCTGGAAGCACCGCAAAAGTTGGCTGAAAAAGCCAAGGATCAGTACGACCAAACTACTACCGCCCTGGCAGATTACCTGCGGAAGACTGGCAAGGAAGAACTCAATCCTGAAGGGATTAAGCGGGATTTGACCAAATTGATGGAAAATCCCAAGGAAGGGGCTTTAGCGCTGCGCGGAAGGCTATCTCAGGTCGATCGCGATACTTTGGTCAAGCTGCTTTCTCAGAGAGAAGATTTGACCGAGGAACAAGTCAATCAAATTATCGACCAAGTGCAGGAAACTCTAGGATCGATCGTGAAAGCGCCGCGCCGTTTGGCGAAGCGGGTGCAAACTCAAGTCCAGGATTTTCAGAGCATTTTAGAGGATTATTTGCGAAATACGGGCAAGGATGAATTAAATCCCGAAGCCATCAAGCGGGACTTGCAACTGCTGCTACACGATCCAAAAGTCGGCGCTTACAGCTTGGGCGAACGACTGTCGCATATCGATCGAGCTACTATGATTTCTCTGCTGTCTCAGCGGCCGGATATTTCCGAAGCAGAAGCTGCTCGGATTGTCGATCAAATTTTGTCGGTGCGCGACCAATTCGCACTGCAAATCCAGAAAATTCAGGAGGGCATTCAATCGGTAATTGACGGAATTCTTGGAAAAATTCGCGATTATCTCAATTCGCTCGATCGCCCGGAACTCAATTATGAAGGTATCACGCGGGATGTGCGGAAGTTATTTGACGATCCGCAAGCCGGATTTGATGCTTTGCGCGATCGCCTCGGTCATTTCAACCGCGATACTTTAGTGGCTTTAATTAGTTCGCGCGAGGACATTTCTGAAGCAGATGCGAACCGTTTGATCGACCAAATCGAAAGAAGCCGCAACAGCGTCTTGCAAAGAGCAGAACGCTTGCAGCAAGAAGCGCAGCTTCGCCTCGAAAACATCAGATTGCAAGCTGAAAAACAAGCTGAAGAAACTCGGAAAGCAGCGGAAGTTGCCTCTTGGTGGCTGTTTTTCACGGCTCTTACCTCGGCGGCTGCGGCTGCGGGTGCTGGTGCTTTAGCTGTTATCCGATAAACAAGAGTCAATTTGTGCGCTCGGATTTCTAATAGTGCCTGATGTTAGTAGAAACTCACATCAGGCACTATTTTTATCGACCTTCTTAAAAGCGGTGAGGTATTTCTGCTTAAGAGCATTTCGCCTCGATTCACCATTGTAAAACAGGTTCGTAGTGAGGACTTTAGTCCGCATTCAAGAAGGACTAAAGTCCTCACTACGAACCGTAAAGCAAATCGATTCACCATTGTAAAACAGGTTTGTAGTGAGGACTTTAGTCCGCATTTAGGAAGGACTAAAGTCCTCACTACGAACCGTAAAGCAAAACAAAATTGTTATCAGGATTCTCAAGGGCGGTGAGGTGTTTCTGGTAAGTTCGTGTCGCCTCGATTCACTATTATACAACTGGTTCGATCGTTCGGAATGCAAGTCCTCCAGAAGAAGGACTTGCATTCCGAACGATCGAACCGTAAAGCAAAACAGAATTGCGATCGGGCGAATCAAAAGCGGTTCTCAATCCAGCACGCCTGTTGTGTCAACCGCCACCGGCACCCCGCCCAGGGCGGGGCGAGTATCAAACGCGAAGTTTTTTCGTGGCGCGAT
This sequence comes from Microcoleus sp. PH2017_09_SFU_O_A, assembly GCF_020738625.1. Lineage (NCBI taxonomy): Bacteria > Bacillati > Cyanobacteriota > Cyanophyceae > Oscillatoriales > Microcoleaceae > Microcoleus > Microcoleus sp. PH2017_09_SFU_O_A. The sequence continues at coordinate 24,512 of NZ_JAEQCF010000068.1, read as the reverse complement.
CGCCCGTTTCTTTTGAAAATCGCGGTTAGCTCATGACTCGCAGGCGATCGGTTGTGCATAATGAAGGGAACTAAAGATGTGAAAATACTACACTGACTGTGGGGGGCTAGATACCCGATACCTTGGAAATACCGAGGGCTTTTGCAAATGAGCCCACAACAGTCAAAACACGCAGGCCAGGCTCGATCGCCAATGCTAAACCACCTACGTCTCACACCTCCCCAGGCTAGTTGCCTAGTAACACCGTGAGGGGGGCGACGCCATGCAACTCCGAAAAAAAACACTATTAATCATCGGTGCAGCTCTGATCGGCCTGATTGTGGTTCTCTATGCCACTGCATCAACCATTTTGCTGCACGATTTTAACAACCTGGAGGCACAGTACGTCCGCCAGGATGTCGCGCGGGCTTTGGACGCCTTAGATGACGACTTGTCGAATTTAGACACCAGCGCCCAAGATTACGCCGAGTGGGATGATACGTACTCTTTTGTCGATACACGGAACCAAGAATTTGTCAAGTCAAATTTTGTAAATTCGACATTTGTTTACTTGAGATTAAACTTATTGGTGCTGCTGGACTCCGACGGTAAGACCATCTTCAGCAAAGGTTTTGACCTGAAATCCAAAACCGAAATCCCAATTCCGGCAAGCTTGCAACAGCACTTGACCGAGGCGCTGATCGAGTCCCAGACAAGTTCTGAGGAGGGGTACCCCGCCAAAACAGGCGTCGTCACCCTGCCAGAAGCCACGCTGCTGATAGCCTCAAAACCGATCGTCAACAGCAACGCTCAAGGCCCGCCGCGGGGGACGCTGATCCTGGCACGCTACCTCGACAACACCGAAATTGGTTTGCTTTCGGAACTGACTCACCTGTCAGTGGATTTTAGATTGCCGAGTTTAGATTTTAAAGTGGGAGCCACGAACTACTCCGGACAAGGTGCTAAGGTGCTGGCTCGCTCCAGGCAGGATTTGGACAATCTCAAACTCAAAATTTCCAACCTCAAATCAGTAGAAATTTTAATCGAGCCGCTCAGCGACAGCGTAGTCGCAGGATACGCCCTGATTCGGGACATCCGGGGCAAGCTAGCGCTGCTGCTGCGAGTAGAAGTAGACCGAGTAATCTCTAGGCAAGGTCAGGCTACCCTAGAACTCTTTACTTTCTCGATATTGGCAGTAGGTTTAATATTTAGCGCGATCGCCCTGCTGTTACTAGAAAACTTAGTCTTGGCGAGATTGGCCGACTTGAGCACTAGCGTCAGCAACATCGCAGCCAACGGCGATCCAGACTTGCGCGTTCAAATAATGCCAGGAGGCGATGAACTCGCCAGCTTGGCCGACACCATCAACCAAATGTTAGAAGCATTGGGCAATTCTCAAGTCGAACGCAAGGAGAGCGAATACCGCTATCGGTTGATCGCCGAAAACTCAACCGACATGATTACCAGACACGACCCCAAAGGCGTGTTTATCTACGTCTCGCCCGCCAGCCACGCTTTGCTGGGATACGAACCTTCGGAACTGATTGGGCGCCTTCCCAACGATTATTTTCACCCCGACGATTTAGAAACCGTCGCCAAAGCTCACTCGAAAGTCCTGGCGCTGCCAGTTACTTACACCGTCAGCTACCGCATCCGCCACAAAGACGGCAAATACATTTGGTTTGAAACCACCAGCCGCACGATCCGCGATCCCGAAACGGGCTCGGTGCAAGAAATTATCGGCGTTTCGCGCGACATTAGCGTACGCAAGCAAACAGAACAAGAACTGCGAGAAAGCGACAGACCCGCAGGGCCGCCTTTCTACCTTTGATTTGCGCCTCGAAGAACTGCTGGCAATGGGATGCCGGCATTTAGGCCTTTCCGTGGGAATTTTGTCGCACATTCAAGGCGACAACTATCAAATAATTGCTGTTGAATGTCCCGATGAGTCGATCGTCAAATCACAAATCTACGATCTGGAAAAAACCTTTTGCGTAGCTACAGCAATGGCAAAAGAACCGATGTACTTTGAGTCGGTGAGGTTTTCGGGTTTGTGTTTCAATACTCCCAATCCTGCCTTCAACATCGAAGCTTACATGGGCACTGCCGTCACGGTGGCAGGTGAAGTTTACGGCACTCTATGCTTCTTTGCTCCGACTCCTCTGACAGAACCGTTCCGAGCTGTAGATAGAGAGTTGGTGAAACTGATGGCTCAGTGGGTGGGCAGCGAACTAGAACGCCAGCAAACAGGCGTAGATTTGGCAAAAGCTCGCGACGAAGCACTGGCAGCTACGAAAGCCAAAAGCGAATTTTTAGCCACCATGAGCCACGAAATTCGCACTCCGATGAATGGAGTCATCGGCATGACAGGTTTGCTGCTGGATACCCACTTAAGTCGGGAACAGCGCGATTTTGTAGAAACTATCCGCAGCAGTGGCGATGCTTTGCTGACGCTGATCAACGATATTCTGGATTTCTCGAAAATTGAGTCGGGCAAATTGGACTTGGAGGAACATCCGTTTGACATCCGCACTTGCATTGAGGAATCTCTCGATTTGGTAGCTGCTAAGGCGGCACAAAAAAAACTGGAATTGGGTTACTTGATCGATCGCTCCGTACCACCAACGGCGATCGGTGACAGTGCCCGCTTGAGGCAAATTTTAATCAACTTGCTCAGCAATGCTGTTAAATTTACTGAAAGGGGAGAAGTGGTGGTTTCGGTGACTGCCAAAAAGCTTGCAGTGTCCACGATCGGCGCTCAAGAACTGCCAGCAATTAATGGCGAACCACGAGCAATTCACAAAGTATACGAAATACAATTTGCGGTTAAAGATACTGGTATCGGCATTCCGTGCGATCGCATGGATCGGTTGTTTAAATCTTTCAGCCAGGTTGATTCTTCAACGAGCAGGCAGTACGGCGGTACGGGATTGGGCTTAGCAATTAGCAAGCGTTTAGCCGAAATGATGGGCGGCAGGATGTGGGTGCAAAGTATGGGTTGTCTGGCTGGCAATCCTCCGGGAGATTTTAAAGTGGCAGTTTTTGAGATCGCAGGTGAAGAATCTTGCGAAATTGCCGAAAAATATGGCTCTAGCAAATCTTTACTCAGCAGCGAGCCGATCGACCAAAATCCCAAATCCGCAGGCTCTACTTTTTATTTCAGCACGATCGTTTCAGGCTGCAACAGTTCCTTACCAGTTAATTTGAGCACTACTCAACCTGAATTAACTGGGAAGCGAGTCTTAATTGTCGATGACAATGCAACCAACCGCCAAATTTTGACTCTCCAAGCTCAGTCTTGGGGAATGGTGCCTAGGGCTTCAGCTTCGGCTCGTTTGGCTTTAGATTGGATCGCGGCTAAAGAGGTGTTTGACTTGGCAATTTTGGATATGCAAATGCCACAAATGGACGGGTTGGCTTTAGCTGCGGAAATTCGCCTGTATCCCGAGTGCCAAAAGTTGCCGTTAGTGATGCTAACTTCGATCGGCAGACAAGAAATTAACACCCCTACGATTGAGGTGGATTTTGCTGCCTTTTTGAACAAGCCGATCAAACAATCTCAGCTTTACAATGTTTTAATCAATATTTTTGGGAAACAGACTGCTGAAATTAGAGTGCAGCGAACCAGCGGGCCTTTATTGCAAAGCATACCCGTGCTGGCCGAGAATTTACCGCTGCGGATTCTGTTGGCTGACGATCATTTGGTGAATCAGAAGGTGGCTTTGCAAATTTTGCAGCGGATGGGGTATCGGGCGGATGTGGCAGGAAATGGTATCGAAGTGCTCGAAGCTTTGCACCGCCAGCCTTACGATGTTGTGCTGATGGACGTGCAAATGCCGGAAATGGACGGTTTGGAAGCTACCCGTCGCATCCGGGAGGGATTTTCAGCGGCTTTGAACTTAGAAAATGCCAGGGAAGAATCAGAAGTTTCAATAAGTGAGGAGGAATTTAACAATGGAAAATCCCAAATCGAAAATCCCGAATTTAGTGATGAGCAATCTAACAATCCAAAATCCAAAATCCCCAATCCCGAATTTAGTGATGAGCAATCTAACAATCCAAAATCCAAAATGCAAAATCTAAAATGGACGAGGCCTTGGATTGTGGCGATGACGGCAAATGCGATGCAGGGCGATCGCGAAGAGTGCATGGCTGCGGGGATGGACGACTATTTGAGTAAGCCGATCGCCATTGAGGAGTTGGTGCGAGCTTTGAGCGCGTGTAAATCTCGCTCAAATGGGGAATTCGATTGCCCGCAGCCGATTTTTTGTGTGAGCTCGCAGATTGAACCGACAGTAGGAACAAGTGAATTAGAAGTGCGATCCTCTTCGAGGGCTGCGCTAACGAATGCTGCTGTTGGGGAAAATCAACAAGTGACTATGCCCAATTCGTCCTCCGCCGTCAGGTGGGGTGCATCAAATGTCGATCGGGCTTTGTCACAAAACGGCGATTGTCTGAGTGCCAAGATTATAGAGGGACTGCGAGATGTCGAAGCTTTGGAAGAGGCGATCGACCTTTACCTCGAAACAGCCCCCGAACTGCTGCAAGGCATCTCCGTGGCTCTGTGCAACGCCGATCCGCTAGCTTTGCGGCGAACTGCTCACTCCTTGAAATCAATTAGCGGTACTCTCGGTGCTTTTCACTTGTTTGAGTTGTGCGAGGAACTCGAAATCATGGGCCGGATGGGGACAGAGGCAAATAAGCCTTTATCTGGGATGGAATCCGGGCTTTTAGAACAGGTTGAGGCCGAGTATCAAAGAGTCGAAACGGCCTTGAAAATAGAACGGGAATACAGCTAGACAGTCACAGAATAATAATTAACCTGAATCGGGCAAATCCACGCGATAAACATGATGAGGTACGTTGTTGGGCTTCAGCCCTCTTATACCATTTTTTAAAAGTTATACCATTTTTATAAAATTGTGCAACAGCCTTCGACCCCCCCTAGCCCCCCCCTTGTAAAGGGGGGACAAGAATACTGTTATTTCATTTAAAACTGGTATTATCACAGACTTTAGCAAACAGGGAAAGTCGATAAATTGCAATCTCTTGTCGTCCTCGAACTCTATCGGATATTTGAAAAATGGTATTATACAAGCTCTCAGTCATACCTCATCTTTTTGAGAAAAGCTATAATTGCTTTGACAGTAAAGTTCGATCGACTGGTCTTGAACTATGGCTGTTTCTACGATGTCTAGTTTGTGAAATAAGGTTTTTCGATTAGCAATGGCAACTCTATATTTCCACACACTAATCCTGCACAATTCCACTGCCGCAGATACTCACAAACTTCAGAAATAATCGCATTTGCTGCATCTAAATCTTGTGCTTGAGAAGCATGATAGTGCGCTCTGATTAAGGGCTGAATATCCTCGATATCTTGCCATTCCGATTCCGGCTTGAGGGGAATGCTGATATAATAATTATAAGCTTGGCTGTGCGCTGTACGGACATTTTCGGAATTTTGATTTAAGAGATGCTCACCCTTTTCTCGAATTAGCGGATGCAACTGATAGGATTTGAGATGGCGATCGTAATATAGCAATTGTCGGCGCTTGAGTGCCTGAATAATATTTTCTTTAAGTTCGTACTTGCTAACTTCTGGCATTTGAGCGCTAATCCCTGCAAAAGATAGCGGATATTCTGAGGTTTGATAGACAGAAATTCGGCTGAGACAAGTTTGCTCGCCTTCGCCCAGACGCGCGATGATTTCATCAATTAATCTCTCAATATCTCGAATCAGCAACCAGTCTCTCTGGTGTAAAAAATTCCCGACATTTCCTTGAAACTCGGTATCGTCTCGAATTAAGGCTGCTATGAGTTGTAGGGCTTTGGGATGTCCTGAATAGCGATCGCCCATTTCCGCTAATTCCTCTGGATTTGCAGTCAGATTAAAAGATTGCAATAGGGAAATTGCGCTATCTCGATCCAATCCGTTGAGCTGGATTTCGCGGGTGACAGTTGGCGGCAATTCGGCTAGGCTTTCGCGACTGGTGAAGAGGATTTTGCTTTGATGTTCTGTTTCTAATAGTTGTTTGAATAACCAAGCATATTCTGCACAATCTTCTGCGAAATAACCGGCGGCTTTGGCTTCTCCTGCTTTCAAAAGTGTTTCGGCGCGATCGAATACAATTAAGCAAGGTTTAGCTTTGATAATTTTGATCAGTTTTTCGATCTTTTGGAAAGAGTCATCTTGAGGAGTGACGGCGGTGGTGATGTCGCCGTTGGAGAGGGTGAATAGGAGGGAGTCAATTGTGCGATCGCACGGGGGTGCTTTGCCTGTTGCGGATTGCAAGGATTGCCAAGCGGCGCTGGTGAAGGGGGTTTTTTCGGTGTGGAGTTGGCGAATTAGTTGGCTGACGAGGGTGGTTTTTCCGATTCCCGGTAAGCCGACAATTGAGATGGCGATGGGAACCCCCCCCAGCCCCCCCTTGGTAAGGGGGGGAGCAAGAGTGGGCGATTCATTGGTAAGGGGGGGAGCAGCGATTAGGGTTTTTAAGGTGTCGATTTCTTTGGTGCGCTGTACCCAATTTCTGACGGGGGGTAAGTTTTCTGGGAGGGGGAAAGTGCGATCGTTTTGGTTGTCTTGGGGGATATCTGCGATCGCGGCTAATAGTAATTCTGGTTCATGAATTTCTCGCGCAACAATGTCTTGCCAGTTTTTCACACCTACAGCTTTGCAAATGTGTATAAAAGTCTCTCGTCTAATTGGTTGCTGCGTCCAAAATCGCTTTAAAGTTGCTTTTGAAGTGAGAGCAGCCTGACACCAGAGCTCATCTGCTTTATTCCATCCGAGATTGCGTCTTACCATATCAATGATTTTCAATCCTTCTTCGGATGCTCTGAGCAATCCTGCCATTGGTACTCCTCTACGGAAACTCTGCCTTAGTAAAGAATGTTACACGATTTGGTGAGCCGAGAAGTGAGCCAAATGAGACAAATGAGCTAAATGAGCCTTTTTTGTTGAGCCAAATGGTGAGCCGTTTAGCCTATGCGGATTCAGGATTGTCGAGTATTGTGAAATGATGAGTCTGGCTTTCAGCTAGGTTTGACGGTGCATCGGTTGGGCGATCGGGCATACAGCTTATCTGCTGTTGGGAGCAATGTAAAGTTTTGTTACAAGAATAGGGCGATTTGCATAAAAAGCAGAGGAAGGCCCTGATAGATATTTAGGAAAGCTTGCTAGGCGGGCTTTGCTGGTTTTGACGCAACTATATTTTTGGGGAGATGGGATTATGACGAATATTAGCTTAGGGCAAACGATTGATGGAAGTTTGAGCAGCACTGATACTAAAAACCCTAAAAGACCAGGTAGCTTCTCCGATGACTATACCTTGACTGGGATTTCCAATTGGCAGCAAGTTCAGGTTAACCTCGACTCGACTGCTATTGATAGTTACTTACAACTGGTAAATGCTTCAACAGGTGAAGTTATTGCCGATAACGATGATTTAGGTAGCAGTCTCAACTCACAGCTTAGCTTCACTAAGTACCCCGGCATTGATTACATCATTCGGGCTACCAGTTCTAATTCTGGTGTAACAGGAAATTATACTCTGAAAACTACCTCATTGGGTTTTTCTTCATCTATAATTGCTACGCGGGATGGAAAAGTCGGAACAGTCGATGGAACATCGGGAAACTTTGCACAGATCGCAACAAGTAACCTAGACTTCTCTGACATTGCCTTATCTAATAGCGGTCAGCTTTTCGGTATTACGTTTGGCAATTTATATAAAATCGAACCCAATCTAGGATCTGCTTCACTTATTGGCAACTTTGGTTTAGGTTCTTCTGTTGAGTTGAATGCTTTAGAATTTGCCAACAATACACTTTATGCTGCTGGTGATTCTAAATTATACACCATTAATACCAGTACCGGTGCAGCAACTTTAGTCGCTAACTTGGGTTCAGACTTTAATAGTAGTGGTGACTTAGTATTTGATCCTGAACAGCTTAATCGTTTTCTAGCTACATCAACAGGGACAACAAGTGATACCTTGTTTTCGATATCCCTTACAGGTCAAGCAACCAAAATTGGTGATATTGGCTTTAAAAATGTTTTTGGTATCTCATATGCCGTTGGTGGTTTTATCGGTTTCACAGAAGATAAAAAGTACATTTTTATCGATTCCATCACGGGAAAAGGTACGCTTTCTAAGAATGTAACGGGTGTTAGTGGTTCAATTGGGGGGGCATCACCATTAGTTCGACCTGCGACACCAACTCCAACACCTCCAACGGTTGTAACTCCTCCAACTCCGATACCTCCAACGGTTGTAACTCCAACACCGACACCTCCGACGGTTGTAACTCCACCTCCGACACCTCCAACGGTTGTAACTCCAACACCGACACCTCCGACGGTTGTAACTCCAACACCCTTGACTATTCCAACTCCAAAACCAACTCCTCCTTCTATTAGCGAGGTGGATCTAGATCCTCTGCGGCTCAAGGTAGTTGGCGGTCAATTCGTATTCAACAATACGACCAAACGCTATGAGTCATCCGGTACTGTTCAAATAGGGTTAAAAAATGGATCTTTCCCGTTGTTGAGTGTTAATGGCTCGGTTAGTTACGACAACCAAACCATAAAAGCTAATGGGATATTCTCACCGACTATTGGTGGCTTAACAGTACCTTTGTATGAAGGTAATTTAGAGTTTGACGTTGGAAAAGCGGTTGCCAAATCAGTTAAAGAAACTACCCAATCTGTGGCAAACCAGTTCAAGCTAGCTGGAACAGAAGTTCAGTTTACAAACTTAGGTTTTACACAAAAAGGAATTGAATTAGAAGGGACGCTTCAATTCCCACCAGAACTGTTTGGCGGAACTAAGCTAGACATAAGGGGCAACAATAAAATCCTGATTAGCAAGGATGGCGTGAGCCTGACCGGAGCAAAAATTGATTTTCCAGATGTAAAATTTAGTATCGCTGACTTACTGGAGGTTAAAGGGACAGGTTTAGCACTTGGATATACTACTCAGCAAAGACCAGGAATTACGCTTCAAGGGAAAGCCGAGTTGGTTGTATTTGATCCCAGTCCCACTCCTACTCCCACCCCTCCTTTTACTGTTACTGCCGACTTTGCCGATCCCAATTACATTAAGGTCAACCGTGACTTTAGCCCCATTCTGGATGTCAAGGGGTCATTTTCTTTAGACAATATTAAGCTGGTGCCAAAGGTCTGGGAAATTAGAAATGCAAAACTATCTTTGGATACAGAAGCCAAAGAGGTTAAGGGCGAAGGTACTATGCTTATCCCGACAGGAATTGAACTCAGTGGCGGTCTTGGTTTTGTTGATAAGAAATTAAACTTTGTCAAGATAGGAGGGAGTAAGCTCAACAAACCTATTGGCGCTACTGGCGCTTTTCTTCAGAGCATATCGGGGCAGGTAAATAACCTCACTAAACCGGAGCTCATTGAGAGCAGTCTTACTAATGTTGGGGTGACTGCTGGGCCTAAATTAACAATATCACTACCTTCTTGGGCTGGTGGAGATGTTTCTGGGACTGCTGTTGAACTTAATGCAAGCGGTAGCATCACTCGCGATCGTCTCAAGACAAACGGTACTATCAAAATTGCAGGTGGATTGGTAGAGGGCAAAGGTGAGGCTGAACTCAATTGGAATAAAAAGTTTTTCAATGCTGAGGCTGACTTCTCAATGCTTGGCGGTGTAATCAACACCAAAAGCAAATTTACTGCCGATAAGAATTTCAACATCATGATGGGTGGTGCTGCCAGCGTCAAAGTCCCAGACGTATCCATTGAAATCCCCAAAAGCAAAATTTTTGGACAGGAAGTAGGCGGTGGAAAAATCAACTTCAAAGGTCAGCCACTTGCACAGGCAGAATTTGCACTCAACTACTCTAATGACAACAATCTATCTAACGACTTTGTTCAGGCTTATGGTAAGTTACCGCCCATAGAATTTTTCAATCCTTTAAATTTTAGGGAGCCTATAAAAATAGAATCAGAAGCGACGATCAAAGTTTCTTTTGATGGTAAAGCCGAGGCCAGTGTAGGTAAACCAGTGCCAAGAACAAATAGCTCTCTCCTTGCCTCTAGCCAAATCGAAAGAGTTGCCTCTAGCAATCAGCTTGAAGCTAGTGCAGATAAAACAGCTTCCGCCATACAAGGCTTTACTGTTGCCCCAGGCACGCCGTGGATAATTCTCAACGCCAACTGGGATAATGCCACTCCTAATACTCCTGTTGAAATCAAAGCACCCAATGGAGCTATTTTCAAAGAGTCGGATTTTACAGCGAATAAGATTGCAGTTGTTGATGCCCTCACCAGTACAACTACGAAGGCAGTTGTTATAGCCAATCCACAACCAGGTATTTGGGATATCAACTTAACAAATTCTGCTGCTTTAGGTACTGTAGAGTACAGTGCTTTTGAAGATTCTCAGGCTCCTACTGTTCAAGTTACGGCCCCATCTAAAGATGTCAGTGGGCAAAACGTCACCATCAACTACAACGCTTTTGATGCTGACTCGACTGCCAAAGTTAGCCTGTTCTACGACACTGACAACAAAGGTTTCGATGGCATTCTAATCAAAGGTGGCCTTGAAGAAAAAGACGGTGCAGGCAACTTCGTCTGGAACACTCAAGGCTTACCGACTGGCGATTACTACGTCTACGCAATGGCGATGGATGAAAACAACGCACCTGTTTTCAGCTACGCACCGCTGCCGATTAAAGTGACAGAATCAGCAGATTTATCAGTCACTAAAACAGCCGATCGCGATACAGCAATACCGGGAAGTAACCTCACCTACACCGTTGCAGTCACCAACAACGGCACTGATAACGCTAAAGGTGCAATTCTCACCGAAACCTTGCCAGAGGGTGCTAAATTTGTTTCCGCTAACATCACCCCCACCAAGCAGTCAGGAAATGAACTAACTTTTGACCTCGGCGATGTAGCCAAAGGTCAAATTTCAACTGTTAGCATTACCGTTACCGCGCCGACAACTGGAAACATCACCGGTACCTCTAGCATAACGAGTAAAACATACGACCCAGACATCTCGAATGATTTCGATTTCGCCAGCACTACAGTCACAAATGACGGTACTGAATCGGCGACAGATAATGTTGTAGCAACACCAACACCAACACCACCTCGTCCTCCACTGCGTCAAGTTTTAGGAACACCTGAAAACGACAATCTAGTTGGCATAGACGCAGCAGATAGCATCGCTGGTTTCGCAGGCGATGACACCCTTGCCGGACTTGGCGGAGATGACATCATCTACGGCAATAAAGGCAATGATATCCTCACTGGCAACAGCGGAAATGACAATATCTTTGGTGGCCGAGGCAACGATCTGATATTAGGAGGTACTAACAACGATCGCCTGAAAGGAAACGAAGGCGATGACACCCTCAGCGGCGATTTAGGTCGAGATATCTTAATCGGCGGCCCCGGCAGTGATACCTTTGTCCTACCCAAAAATGCGGCCGTCACAGGTGACATTTTGCCAGATGCTATCTTAGACTTCCAATTAGGTGCAGATAAAATTGGACTGACAGAAGGATTAACAGAATCTAACCTACTTTTGAACTTTGAGCTGGGAAATACTGTCATCAAGATTGCAGGTTCAAATCAAACTTTAGGTGTTGTTGTCGGCGTAACTCCGACTCAGCTAAGCGGTAGTTTTGTCTCCATCAATCTGCCACTGATTTAGGATAATCGGATTAGCGCGATCGCCCTTACGACCAAAAGTGCGATCGCCCTCTAAAACAATCCCCAATACCCAGACTTCCCCACAACCACCTTCCTTAAATCCCAACCCTCTCATAGAGCTTGAATCATGATTAAACTGAAATTAAAAATATTAGCAACACTAGCCCTAATCAGTGCAATTGGCATAGATTGTACCAGTCTAGTAAAACCAGCCTCCGCACAAACCGCTGCATCTCTAGCCTATCATCTCAAACAAGCAGGCGCTAAGCTGTATGGCGCTTCTTGGTGTCCTTACACTCGAAGACAGGCGCAATTGTTCGGAGATTCCTTCAGCCAAGTTCAATACATTGAGTGCTACCCCAATGGTAGAAATGGTGAATTTAATTCGCAGTGCCAAAGAGCCAGAGTTTTTACCTATCCTACATGGGTAATTGGTGCTCGCACGAATGATAGTATGATGTCTATTCAAGAACTAGCCAACTTTTCTAACTACGGTACACCATCAAATACCAACGACAAAGTAAAAATATGTGACTATAAAGCCGACCTAATTTTTTATGAAAGAAATCCTCAAATGTTGGGTCGAAAAATTTCTAGTTCTCAATCTAATTTAGCTAATGAATGGTCAGGAATTAGAAGGAATATTCGGGGATGTCAGTAACGCACTAAAGTCTTAGAATTAAGTAATACAAGACTTATGCGCTCCGACTAAGAAACCGGGTTTTTACCGAATCTGTTGGCTTCGGCAAAGTATTTTCGCAAAAACCCGGTTTCTGGGCCCTATGCGTAAGTCATAATATAGGTAAATCGCGTTTTTATCCATCATCATCCATCCCCGTTCATCTGCGCTTGCTAAAAAGTGCGATCGCCCTTAATCCATGATAGGGTTAAATCAAAGCAGTGAAAGCTAATTCATATAAATGACAGACGAAACTCGACGAGAAATAGCGAGACGACTAACTAGAGAACTAGCATCAAGAACAGTCATCTCACCTATAAGACCCGGACAAGGGTTTCAAACTTTTGGTGAATTTAAAAGAATAATGGGGGTGGCAGGATCGGGATTAGCGTGGCATCATATAGTTGGGCAAACAACATCAAATTTACAGAGATTCGGGGCCCAAGCAATACACAATACAGGCAATCTTGTGCGGCTCGAACACGGTACTGGGTCAATTCATCAGGAAATTACCAATTTTTACAACTCCCTCCAACCTGAACTCACAGGTTCGGACGCTCTAACCGTGAGAGGATGGCTCAGCACTCAATCTTTTGCAGAACAACAAGACTTTGGCATTAAAGTTATTATAGCTTTCGGAGGAACAGTTTAATGCTGACTCTAGATATCCAATCAATTCTCAATTCTATTCCCAATGAAATTAGCTGGCAAGATATCGTACAGTTTGAAAAACTAGACGATCGCGTTAGCATTGCTAATGACCTTTGTGCTAACATTATTGGTGTCAATGAAAGTACGATCGAATGGTGTCCTAATGAAGATTCTGCCGATCGTTTAGAGCAACTGGTTTGGTGGTGGGTTGTGCGTCCAGATTTAGGAGCGGCGATTGCCAAAGAATCTCCTCAAGAATTCAAAAATATTATCAGTCAATACATTTTGCAATCTTGACAAAAACCAGCGCTCGTCTGTGGTTCAAAAAAATGCGATCGCCCTTAACGACAAAAAGTGCGATCGCCCTTTCGACAAAAAGCCTTAGAATAAGTAATAGCTCCTCCACTTTGAGGGTTTTACCAGTGACAACCATCACCATTGAAGTTCCCGACGATCTCTCAGAGCAACTCGCACTCTTGGGCGAACAACTGCCAGAACTCTTGCGCCTGTGCGTCGAGCAACCAGTATTGCCCTCCCGCACCTACCGCTATATTTTAAACTTTCTTGCCAGCGCGCCCACAGCAGAAGAAATCGCAGCCTTCCGCCCCACTCCTGAGATGCAAGAACGCCTGCGGATATTGGTAACACGCAGCAAAGCCGGTGAACTGACTTCCCCAGAACAACTAGAACTAGATGAATACGAGCGGATTGAACATCTAGTAATCATGCTCAAAATGGGCAACCTACCTTATCTCACTCGCCAATCTTGATTTGTGACTTATATTTCTGCCACCCTTCGCCGATATATTGAAGAACGCGCTTCCTACCGCTGCGAGTATTGTCTGCTGGGAATTTCTTTGAGTTTCTTCCCTCACGAAATTGACCACATAATTGCAGTGAAGCACGGAGGTACAACTGATGCGGATAATCTCGCCTTGGCTTGCTGGCGGTGCAACCGATATAAAGGGACAGATCTCGGTTCTTTCGATCCCCAGACTAGCGCTTTTAGTTTCCTCTTCAACCCCCGGACGCAGAACTGGCCCGAACACTTTACATTGGATGATGATGCCCTGATTATTGGGTTAACTCCAGAAGGGCGCACAACTGTCAATTTGCTACAGCTTAACAGCGATGAGCGACTGGCCGAACGCAGGCGATTCCCTTCGGGATAGCTTCGCTTCACGCTCTCTAGTTCATAATAGGGCGATCGATACGCACTACGACTAAAGAAACCGGGTTTTTACCGAATCTGTTGGCTGCGGCGAAGTATTTTCGCAAAAACCCGGTTTCTGGGCCCTATGTGTTAGTTAGTAAATAAACTCGGCTCTACATGAAACAAACTACCCAGAATCAACGCCTGCTCTTTGCTGAAATATCCCTCACCGTTAACCAATTGATATACTCCTTCTTCAGAGCCAATAATTCCCACTAAATCCGCAGGTTTTAGCGATCGCTGTTCCATCAAAAACAACAACAGTGAACGACGTGTAGCCGTTGCTCCCGGTGCGTAGTATTCTTGCTCAAATTTTTCAATCAATGCAATCAACAACTCATATAACTCATCTTCTTCAGGAGTGCGATCGCGACGGTGCATCAACTCTTCCACCATCACCAAAGCTTTTTCATTCTCAGCTTCATTTCTAATTATTTTTGGCTGATACTGAGACAATAACTCTTTGTATTTATCTGGATTAAAAATAAGGGTCATTTTTCCATTTTTCCTTATCATATTCAGCATGAGTAAGAATATATTTGATGTAAATTAACTGGCTTTCATAATCGATACTAACTATCAATCGATAGTTGTTCCCTTTGATATTGAAAACCGTAAAACCTCCCACGGCTTCAGCTTTAGGGAAAACAGATTGCACTTCAACTAAATTTGACCATTTAGCTTTGCTAGCAATTTTAAACCAGTTATCCAGGGCTTCCAGACAATCAGCATGACTTTCGCTATATTCACGCATCTGCCGGTAGCTGATTATGTGCATATGTTATAGGCAATTTCAACTAAACTTTATCTTAGCTAAGCTAATTTTTTTTGTCAAGTATGCGCGAAATGAGGTAGCTTATTCCCATTGTTCCAGTTCCTCGAATGGTAGCGGTTCAAAAAAAGCATCACCGAGTTTTCCCGTCAGTAAACCAGGGGTGCGCGGCTGTGGCTGTTCTCGTCCTAATCCAAGGCGAAAATAGTGAATCAAGTCATAGATTTCTGCGAGTTTGTCTTCGGGGATGTCTTGTAATTCTTGAACGATCTTCTCAATTAGCATAAATCAAACTCTCCAATAGTTGCTGGTTAATCGATCGCACTACAAGAGTTGCGGTCTTGTCTATTATGGCTCATCGTATAATGACACAAGTTGGCTACGGGCTACGGCGATCGCCCTTTACGACAAAAAGTGCGATCGCCCGCCAATAAATCTGCCACAAATTCACCGAATCAAACTTCTCCAATTTCCGGTGCGATTTCTGCATCTACCTCTTCAAAATTCACCTTATTATAGATATCTGCCACAGAAATTTCAAAGGATACTGAAGCAAGCGCGATCGACTCATCCGATTCATTGTACTCAGCAAACGACCATCGCTTATTATCCGTCTTAGAAAAATGTTCGATATATTTCCGATTTTGATCCAGCAACAAATATTCCTCAACCGTGGGAATCGTGCGGTATCCCTCAAACTTTTTGCCGCGATCGTATCCTTTAGTTGACTCTGACAAAACCTCAATAATAACTCTGGGATTAGTAATCATATCCGTGCGGTTATTATAATATTCCGGCTTGCCACATACTACCATCACATCGGGATAGGTATAGATGCGCCTCTTGGGCATCCACAAGCGGACATCACTCATGAAAACTTCATAATCTTCAGTCTTGAAAGCAAAATTTAACGCCGCGTAGAAATTGCCAGCAATCCGATTGTGATTTGTAGAGCCACCGGCTATAGGAAATATTTCACCGTCAATATATTCGCTTTTGCACTCAGCAGCCTCCTCTAGTGCTAGATATTCCTCGGTCGAGTAGTATCGCTGTTCGGTAAGTTGCATAGTTCGATCGCAGATCATTTAACTAATACTTTTGTTTAGTATAACATTTTTCTGGAAACTCTACTACTTCTAAAATATTTTCAAAAATGAACATTCCATTCCTCTAAAAGGCGATCGATATTTTTTTTCGGGCGAAGCGGGTTAATGATTCCTGTTCACCAAAATCCTGTAGGGGCGGGTTCACCAACCAAATTTAAAATTGACAGACTATCTCTATAAACCCGCCCTAAACAGACGAATAATCTTCATTAACCGAGAGCGGAATTAGCGCATTTAAATCGCAGAAAAATGATGTCGATCGAGGTTATTTGTTGGGCAGGGCTGGTTTATTGTTTTTGTCTGTTAGCGGCACAGATGGTTGGTGAGCTCGCCCCTACAATAATTGTGGAAAATCAAATAAAAATGATGTCGGTCGAGGTTATTTGTCGGGCGGGGCGGGTTTATTTATTCTATCAATTAATGGTACATATGGTTGGTGAAACCCGCTCCTACGGTATCTTTTGGCAACACGATCGCTTATTCTTTAGTTACTAAAATCCAATCATCGGCTGTTTTGACAACCTCAGCATTCTTCAAATCTAGATGTTTTAAAACAGGTTTCTCTAACAAAAAATAAGGTTGAGGAAGAGTTTGCCATTTCTGTTGTAGCGTCGGGCTGTCGGCGACAATAACTTGTCTCTCGCTATAAAAATTCAGCGACGGACGAGGTAATTTATGAGATGTAAAGACTTGCTGGCCGGCTGGGGTTCCTTGGCGGACAATTTCGGCGATCGGCTTCACTGGATAATCCTCCGCGAGTTCCCAAACCCAGTTATCGGAAGCGACAAATACTAACAGCGTAACGTAAGTTCCCCAAATTAAAACTAACAGAAACTGTCGGTCTTTGCGGTGGAGCAATACGGCGGCTTGCGCCATTGTCAAAGCTACAAACATCAGCATTAACTGCAAATCGCCCTGGGGGGACACAATTTGTCCGCCCAGCCGTATCCAGCCACTGAAGTACGCGCAGCCGACGACACCAACTACGGCTATTACTACCAAAATTGCCGGATGAGGCAACAGAGATATAGCATTAAAATATTCTTCTGTTTCATCTTTTGCGGATTCTTCCGGGACTGACATTTGTTCCCAAACTTCAGCGAGATAGCTACCAACTGCCAAAGCAAAAGCTGGATAAACTGGCAAAACATACCAAGGTAATTTGGTATTCATCACAGAAATAGCCAGCAGATATACTCCCGTCCAAACTAATACTAATTTTGCACCGGGAAAATTGCGATTTTCCCAACTCAAGCGCAGCCCTTGCAGCCAAAATAACTGCCACGGCCATGCTGATTCTAAAATTTCTAACAGATAATACCAGGGCGGGCCTTTGTGATTGCCTACGGGTTCCCAAATGCGCCGGAAAGATTGGTTAAATAAATTAGCGTTGATGAAATCTTGGCCGTAGTGCAGCCATTGGGCAAAATACCAAGCAGCTACTGGCAAAGTTCCGATCGCCAATCCGCCCCAAAGATACCCAGAAGTTAGCAGTCGCGGGGTATCCCAAACCAGGAAAACAAAGCCGATCGCGCACAGTAGCAGCCCCAACATCACGCCTTTAGTCAAGCAAATGAGTCCGAAGCCAATCCCCGCGCCCAAAGCGTAGCGCAAGTCGCGGCGCGATCGCAGCAAACACCACATCGATGCCAGCAAAAAACACAAAACTGCTCCGTCTAACATCGCCAAACGTCCGTGCCGCAGTACCGGAAGCAGCGTCAGATAAACGAGAGCCGAAAAAATGGCGATCGAGCGTCTGGGAAACAACTCCCTGCCAATGGCGTAAAGAAGTGGCACAGAAGAAGCTGTCAGCATTGCCGGTACCAACCTCGCCGTCAATTCGCTGACACCACCGACGCGAAAACACAGCCCGATCAGCCAGTGTACCAGCGGCGGCTTGTTTAAATAAGGCATAGAGCCGATCGTCGGATACAGCCAATTTAAATTACCGCGCCAAATTTCGCGGCTTACCTGGGCTGCAATCCCTTCATCCCAATCCCGCAACGCCACGCCGCCCAGATTCAGCGCGAAAATCAGCACCGCAGCCAACAGAAAAGCCAGCATCCACAGTTTGTCTGTCAAGCTGTCATTGAAGCGAGTTTTCGGTTTGCGGCTTAGGAATCGAAAGATTTCTGACATAACTTAAGAGAGTTTTTAGCGTCCCAAAGAGAAGGTAAACTTATACAGCAGTTATTTGCGATCGGGGCAATACCATGAACTTACCTGTAATCATAGATATTATAATTGGCTTAGTGTTTATCTACCTGACTTTAAGCTTGCTAGCTTCCGAAATTCAGGAACTGATTGCTACTGTTTTGCAGTGGCGGGCGGAACATTTAAAGAAGTCGATCGAGGTGCTGATTTCTGGAGGCAGCGAAGCCACCAAAGATCCGCTGCAATTGCAGCGAGTCGGACTGTTGGCAAATTCAATTTATGCCAATCCGATTATCAAGGATTTGAATCAAGGAGCGAAAGGTCTTCTATCACAGGGATTTCGTTCGTTTACCCACCGCATGGGAGATTTATACCGCCGAATGACTGGTACTAAGAATGTTTTTGGCAATAAATCAACAGGGCCGTCTTATATTCCAGCCGATAGTTTTGCTGCGAGTCTTTTGGATACTTTAAAAATTTCTCCTTTGGTGGAATCGCTGTCTAAAAGCAGACTGGAAAGATTTAAAGATTTACAGTTGGCACAAATTCAAGTGATTGGAGAGGGTCTGAATCTGCCGGAGTCTACTAAACCAATTATTGAGCAAGAATTTGGCTGGCTGACTGCGGAGTTCAATAGAGTTGTTGAAGATTATAAAAACGATTTGGGAAGTTTGAACAACAGTTTGGATCGAATGTCGGAAAAGTTGGGATTTTATATTAATGATTCTCAGGTTTATCTGCCGGAAACCGAGCAGGGAGGAAGAGAATTTCAGAGACAGATGGCTTTTATTAAGGCGAGTTTTGATAGCGAGTTTGAGCGGGCGGCGTTGCGGGCGCAACTGCAACCGAGTTTGAGCAATTTGTTAAATACGGTGAGGAAAGTTAGGAAAAGTCAGGATACGGTAGCACAAATTATGGATGAGAAAGAGGAGAGTCCGATTTACAAACAAATTCAAGAAACCTTGGACAGTATGCCAGAATCTTTGAAACGCAGTCTTTATATTTTGGCGCAGCGCGCTGAAACAGGCGGTGGAGATACTCAAGAGCAGTTGCAGCGGTTTCAGAAAGAAATTGAAAATTGGTTCGATCGATCGATGGAGCGTGCTTCGGGGGTTTACAAGCGGAATTCTAGAGGGGTGGCGATTTTGCTCGGAACTACGATCGCCCTGGCTGCTAACGCTGATAGCATTAATATTGTTAATCGGTTGTCGAAGGATTCGATGTTGCGATCGACTGTTAATTTGTACGCTAAGCAGTTGGTTGAAAAAAATGCTAACACAAAATTGGATAATTTAACCAATCTCACAAAAGTTCAAAATCAGGTCGATCGAGCTTTGGATAATGTAGCTCTACCTTTTGGCTGGAGCGAACCGAACAGGTTAGAACTAGACGCCCAGGGGAATGTATTGTTGCCGGCTTTGATGGCAAAATTGTTTGGTTGGATGTTGAGTGGCGTAGCGATTTCTATGGGAGCTGGTTTTTGGTTCGAGGCGCTCAACAAGATTATTAACATCCGGAATGCTGGGAAGAAACCGCCCTCTACTACAGACTCGTGAACGGTGGTGTTGTCGGGCCGGAGGCAACTTTGACATTAAATATAAGGTACTTCATAAGGTACGTAGTTGCGCTTGGGCGCTCTTATATATTGAAAGAGCGCTGAAGCGCAACTACGTAATTAAGGTATGTAGTTGCGCTTGGGCGCTCTTATATATTGAAAGAGCGCTGAAGCGCAACTACGTACCTAACTTGCGAGCGAGCATTTGAGGTTTGAGATGTTAGATGGGGTCGATCGATCGGAATCGGGGGGTTTGGAGGACTCTTTGTTGAAGCGGTCACCTACAGGATACTCGATTAGATCGGTAATTACTGACCGATCGCCAATTGGGGAAAATACAGAAAATATAAATTCCGTGCGATCGCGGATGGCAGCACCAGAGAAATAGGCGAAACTGATAGATGAGTGCAATAGCCGCGAGCCAAACCAACCTAGTTCCTGCCTGTTTCCAACGCTCTGACTCCAAGGGTACATCTACCAGCCAACACCCTTTTGGAGGAAGGAATATGTTCACTTCTTTGACGGAAACCAATCCCGCCTCGGAATACCAAAATCCCGGATCCAGAAGTTTTGCATTTAATGACTCCAGCATCATTGACGGCGGATATTTTGTCTCTGGGATTTTCGCGACGCTTGCAGTAATTTTAGTCAAGTCTATGTCTGACGGGATCCAGCAAGTTATCTCGGCACTTCAAAAATATGCCTCTATCCTGATTAGAGAGATTGACAAAGTTTGCACAATTTTTGGCGGCAGTTCAGATTGCCTCGAACCAGATGACAGCCAATTGCTAAAATGGCACAGTTCCCTGAGTGACAAAAACGGACTGGGTTCGTGTTATGCCGATCGAGATAGCGACACACTCAGCAACGGCCGCGCGCGCGATCGGTTGTTTGCTAAGGAGAGTAATGTAATTGAGGCTGTGGAGCGTAAAACACGGTGATTGGCCACAATGGAATTGTCATTAACCGCCTGACGGGGCGCGAGGATGCGATCTGACTGAATCTGCGATCGATCGTATCAACTCCCGTTGAATAATTCTCATAGCCTTTGTAGTGTAGTGACGGCCCAACTCCGCAAAGTTCCTGTGCCCGCGCGCAAACAACTTAAGTGCGATGATTAATCGGCACTTAATCTCAGACTGTTTTGATGCTTAGTAAATGCCACCAAACCTACTTGGTATCAGTATTCTGGTGTCTCAAAAATCTAGCCAGCCACGCAGCCTATCTCGTACAATTTTAGATTTTCAAAGTGGGGATGACTGAGGTCGCTCTTCAGTTGACAGTTGACAGTTGACAGTTGACAGTTGACAGCTTGCCCGAAAAGCCGGTCGTTGGGTTGAGGGCGACCTCTACCGGGAAGTCCGAGGATTGGAGTAATGAATAGTCTTCTTTTAATTACTCCCGGGACTCCGGCTTTCAACCAATTCTTTCTGGTAATTTCGATCGCGCCTAAAGTTGCATTCTTTGTTTTAATTGGCTGAATTATTCAAAATGTATTATATAATTCATTTTAAAATTTGACCTAATACAGGTATGGACACGACTAAACCGTGTCTATCTACGCAAATTATCTGAGTAAAATCAACAATAGTAAATCTAATTTAGAGGGGTTACTCAGTAAGTAATTACCGTTGCACCCATTTTTTAATGCCTATAATTATCGGTATTTGCAGCCAATAATGCTGAAAAAGTCCGGCTTCAAAAAAGCTGGATTTTTTTGAATATGCGCCACATATTTGTTAGATATTTCAACAATTCTCACCAAAAAATTGAGTAACTACAAGCGGAAGTAAGTACAATCCGGAAAATAAAACATTTAAATAATTGATTAGTAAATGTTGCACTATTTTCAAAATAGGTGTTAATATGAATTCAAATAAGACTGATAAGAACACTCCTGGGCTGTATCTACCAATAACGCCCTTAATGGAGTATCACAAATGAGTTCTACATTCGCTCAAACTAACTCACAATCTTCTTTGGAGAAATTGCACCCACGTTCCTTAGTATTCATTGATTCCGGGGTGGAAGATTACGAGTCAATTGCAGCGGGAGTGCTACCTGGGCAGCAGGTAGTAATCCTCGATAGCACCAAAAATGGCATCCAACAAATTACGTCTGAAATTGAAAACTACGCCTCTACCAACGGGGCGATCGACTCGGTACACATTATTTCTCACGGCAGTTCTGGCAGCCTGCAACTCGGTAATACCGCTCTGGGTTCAGATAACATCGATCAATACAAAAGCCAGTTGGAAAAGTGGCAGACTTCACTAGCTCCAGAAGCCGACATCATGCTGTACGGCTGCGATGTAGCAGCAGGTACAGGCGCTAATTTCGTTGACAAGTTAAGCCAATTAACGGGGGCTGACGTTGCCGCATCCACCAACATTACTGGTAAAGACGGCGACTGGAATTTAGAATTTTCTAAGGGTCAAATTGAATCGGACTTAGCCTTGAACTCCGATGTGATGGCAAATTACCAAGGTGATTTAGCTACTATCGTCGTCACGAGTAATAGCGATAGCGGAGCAGGTTCCTTGAGAGCTGCGATCGCCTCCGCTGTTGCCGGGGACACAATTACCTTCGCTCCTGGTCTAGCTGGTCAAACCATCGCCCTTACCAGCGGTCAAATCGATATTCCCGTTGGCAAAAACCTCACCATTGACGGCGCCGGTGCAGCGGGTTTAACCATCAGCGGTAACAACTCATCCCGTGCCTTTTTTGTCAATGCAAACGTTGTGACTGCGACGAATTTTGCGGTCAAAAATCTCACTCTTGCCAACGGTAAAACGACTGGGACAGGTGGGGCGATCGGCACAACGGACGAAGTAAGGCTCACAGTAGACAACGTTCAGTTTAATAACAACGTTGCCGATAAAGGTGGTGGGGCAATTTTCGGCAATTTCAACAATACCCTGACAGTATCGAACAGTAAATTCAACGGCAACATCGCGACGGGGGGTAATGACGAACGCGGTGCAGGTGCGATCGGCTTTTTGAGCTCCAAAGCTTTTACTGTCACCAACAGCGACTTCACCAACAACAAGGGAATTAACGGTGGGGCAATTAACAGCCTTCAGGGCAAGTTAACAATTGACAATTCGCGATTCATCGGCAACGACACCAGCGCAGCCTCTTACGCAACAGGTCAAGGTAATCCTGGTTTAAGGGGTAACGGTGGCGCTATTTACACAGACAGAGCCAGCGGTCTAAATGAAGCTTCCGGCACAATCAAGATTACCAATAGCGTATTTCAGAACAATAAAGGTCGAGGTGAAGGAGGTGCAGCTTATCTGTTCACGGGCAGCCAAGACAATGTAATTTTGGAAAACACCACCTTCCAAAATAACGAAGTTATGGCGCTAACAGGCAGTCCCGGCGGTGGAAATCCTGGAAACGGTGGTGCGGTAACGGTTTTGAGCGACAGCACCAACCAGGGATTGACTATTACCAACACTAGCTTTGCTGGCAACAAAGCCAACAATCAAGGTGGTGGCCTGTGGATGCGAAATGCCCCTGCTACGATTACTAACAGCACGTTTTCTGGCAACTCCACCGCGTTTGCTGCTGGTGATTTCAACAAACTGGGCGGTGCCATGACTCTTGGTGCACGCACAACTATTGTCAACACGACGATCGCCGATAATAGTGCCGGTTGGGTTGGTGGAGGTATCTTCGCCGATGCCAATAATGTCACCCTCAAAAACACGGTTCTTTCCAACAATACAGCGGCTAACGGAGGAAACCCTTGGGGAATTCAGCAACACGTCACCGCCCAATATAGCGATCAAGGAGGGAATTTTCAGTGGCCGCCCAAAAACCCCAATGACGGCAGCGATGTCAATGCTACGGCAAGTGTGACTCTCGCAGATCCCAAACTCGGCCCCCTGCAAAACATCAACGGCGCTTTCGTAAGGCCTCTGCTATTAGGAAGTCCAGCAATTGATAAAGGGGTTGCAAGTGGCGCACCCGCTTTGGATCAACGCGGCGTGACTCGCCCTCAAGATGGCGATACTATTCCAGGGGCGATCGTTGACAGCGGCTCTTTTGAATACACCAATGGAGTCGTGCCAACTCCAACTCCCACACCAACTCCGGCGCCGACACCAACACCCGCGCCAACTCCAACTCCCACACCAACTCCGGCGCCGACACCAACGCCCGCGCCGACTCCCACTCCCACACCAACTCCGGCGCCGACACCAACACCCGCGCCGACTCCCACTCCCACACCAACTCCGGCGCCGACACCAACACCC
>NZ_JAEQCF010000068.1:0-370 GCF_020738625.1 Microcoleus sp. PH2017_09_SFU_O_A | reverse complement strand
GCCGACACCAACACCCGCGCCGACACCAACGCCCACACCAACTCCGGCGCCAACTCCGACACCCGCGCCGACACCAACGCCCACACCAACTCCGGCGCCAACTCCGACACCCGCGCCGACTCCCACTCCCACACCAACTCCGGCGCCGACACCAACACCCGCGCCAACTCCCACTCCCACCTCCGATGCTTGCGTGCTTGATAGCCTCAAGGCCCCGCAACTTGACCCTGCTACCATTACCCCCAACCCCGTCGAAAAAACTGTCAATGGGGGTAACAATGCCGATTTCATCATGGGCAGCAGCATCCCCGAGTCGATTAACGGACTGGGTGGCAACGACACTATCTACGGACTTGGCGGCAATGACAAC
>NZ_JAEQCF010000067.1:0-53503 GCF_020738625.1 Microcoleus sp. PH2017_09_SFU_O_A | reverse complement strand
CTCGACATGAGTAAATGTATTGTGCTTTGTATTATATACGAGTTCCTGCGAGCGTCAACATGGCAGGTAAAAAATTATAATCAGTCCAAATGCAGATTTCTCTGACGCAAGACGCCCACATCTGTCATCCAATGGCACGGGGGCAAAAACAAATTGAACTACGGGCAAATAGTCTCGTGCCGCCACAATTTGCTCAAAAAGCTACCCAAATAGTCAAGGATGGGTAGCTTTGTCCATAAATTAAGTTACAGTTCCTAACCCCGAGCTTGGGGCGGTGGCTGGGTGCCACTCTCTCCTCAGGTAATGCGTTCAACAGTTGACAGTTGACAGTTGACAGTTGACAGTTTGAGAGCGACCTCTACCCTTAAGTCCGAGGATTGGAGCAATGAATAGTCTGATTTTAATTTCTCCCGAGCAGGCTTGGGGCTTTCAACCAATTCTTTCTGGTAAATTTTTGTTTCCATCTTTTACAGACTACAGACTTGGGAAAAACCTCAAACAATCTGCGATTTTGGGATGCCCCGATTCGGGCTTGTCCCCGTGCAGTCGATTTGAGCAACCTTTTATGATAGCTTTCGATCTGTGTTCATGGCTAGAGATTAATGGTACAATAATCTCGGGGTAGCATAAAAAATTGCTCGAAACTGCGTCGGTTTCGGTTGCCAAGAGTGCCAACCTTTAGACTGGAAATTGGTGTGGATTTTCTTGGTAGTGCTGACATTTGACTGGTTCCAGAGAGTTGCAATCGGATGTGGTCGCTGTCTGTCCCGTGGGCGGACTTGTGCTTCCGCTAGCCGATCGACTGTCGGGCCTGCTGACAACAAATCTCTCAGCAGTGTTAAGCTTGTCATCGCGAAGTCATTGTCTTCGCTAACTCGATCGCTCAGTCCCTTGCTGCGCTGCTAAAATTTTGTTAATAAAATTTACTCGGCGGTATGTATCTAAACAATTATGGTATAGTCTTTAGTTTCTAGCTCCCAATCAGAGCTTGAGGCTATAAAAAATATGCTGAGAACCCCGTCCTTTCAAGACGGACATGAAAGCTAACCGGAGGCTAAGGCAATGCCAGTGACAAGAGTGAGATTTCGTTATTGTCATAGTATCTACAAAATGATATAATATTTTGTAGAGCTAGTCAAGAATCATGCTAAATCTCAGTTACGAGTACAAACTAAAGCCGACAGACAAGCAGATTTCTCAAATCGAAAGAACTCTGGTAATTTGTCGTAAGGTTTGGAACTACGCATTGAGAGAGCGTAAAGACTGGATTAACTCTCGTAAATGTCCGATTAATGCTTGCTCGATCGCTCGCGAGTACATTATTCCGGCTGATGCTCCCTACCCAAATTATTACAATCAGGCAGCGGAGCTAACCAAAGCTAAAGAGTTGTTTCCCGAACTTAAAACGGTTAACACAAAAAGATGCTTCAACAGGTGTTAAGAAAGCTGGAAACAGCCTTCCTAGACATGAAACGTAAGGGAATGGGATTCCCAAGATTTAAGAATAAATACCGAATGCGGTCGTTTGTATTTCCCCAAATGCTCAAAAATTGCCTCCAAGGAAATACTATTAAACTCCCACAGTTAGGCATTGTTGAATTCATTAAATCAAGAGAGATTCCTAATGAGTTTGCAATCAAGCAAGCTCAAATTGTCCGGAAGGCTAGTGGATATTTCATCATACTTTTCTTAGAATGTGATGTTAATGTTCCTCAACCAGTTGCACAGGGATTCCCCGTTGGCATAGATCTAGGTTTAGACCAATTTTTAGCAACTTCTGAAGGCAAATTAGTTAAACGTCCTAAGTTGCTCAAGGTCGAACACCGCAAGCTTAAATTGCTGCAACGTCGGCTCAAGAACAAGAAGAAAGGCTCTAACAACCGTCATAAGTTGAATAGAAAAATTGCTAGGCTGCATCAGCGTGTTACCGATACCAGAAAAGATTGGCAGTTTAAATTAGCTCATGACCTAGCTCTAGATGCGGGAATGATATTTGTTGAAGATATCGATTTTCGAGTCTGGGCAAAAGGTAGGTTTGGCAAACACACCTTAGATGCTGGTTTCGGTCAATTCATCGCGATTATGTCGTGGGTGTGCTGGAAACGGGGAGTACATTTTGAGAAGGTAAACAAGGATTACACTTCTCAGGTTTGTCCGAATTGTGATAGTCACACTGGCAAGAAAGCACTTGATGAACGAGTGCATAATTGCCCTGAGTGTGGGTATACAACACATCGAGATGTAGCAGCCGCTCAAGTTATTCGGTTTTCAAGGATTGTCGGCGGAGGGACGCTTCGTAGACATTAAAGAAATTGCCTGTGGAGGCGGTCTGACGGGAACCGGAAACGGTCTAGTTAAGAGCCTAAGAGACAGGAAGAAGAAAGCGTGAAGGTGTGGATGCGATCGCACCGGAATGCAACCTTTGAGAATTCCCGCGCATTTATGCCGGGGATCGCGTCAATAATTCCCATATTCGACCTTTGACCGCAAAACTTTAGAGGAAAAATTGCCGATTTTTAGCTCCTTGTTCCTCAAATGCTTGAATCTCAAATCGCTCGAATGACTCGGCTGCAAGCTATTTCTAACTGCCCAGCGCAGCTCAAGCGCATAAATTAAGATGATGGCCTCATGGAAGACCGCTTTAACGCCCGAGATCCGCAGTCAAATATAAATCAATTGATAGTTTCTACTCCTTTTTTTGCAGGTTTGCCTGACCCTGTAATCGAGAGAGCAACTGTCCACATCGTTACCCGCAGTCATCCGTCGAATCAAGTGATTTTACTAGAAAATGACTGGGGAACATCAGTGTATTTTATATTGGATGGTTGGGTGAAAATTCGCACCTACAATCTAGACGGAAAAGAAGTAACGCTGAATATTTTAGGGAAAGGAGAACTGTTCGGGGAAATGGCAGCGATCGAAGAAGCACCGCGATCGACAGATGTCATCACCCTAGCCCCGACACTGATCGGCAATATGCCAGCTCAAGATTTTGTGCAACTCATTCATACCGAGCCCCTCGCAGGCATTCGGCTAGCTCAACTGATGGCCCGCCGCCTGCGACAAGTCAACCGCCGCCTGCGTTTGCGAGAGTCTGACAGTACCTCGCGAGTAGCAGATATTCTATTATTTTTGGCAGAGGGGCAAGGGAAAAAAATGTCCAGTGGAGGTACAGAAATTCCCAACCTGCCGCACAGAGAATTAAGTAGCCTCAGCGGGCTGGCTCGGGAAACGGTAACGCGAGTGCTGAGCAAGCTGGAAAAAAAAGGAACTATTCAACGCGAACGTGACGTTTTGTGCATTCCCGACCTACACGCCTTGGAGCGTCTGTTAGTCTAATCACTACAAAACGAAATATTGGAGTATACTGGAGTGGTTATGTATATATTGGAGCGCTAAGCGCGATGTATCTGTCGTCTATTGACGAATTAGAGTGTATTGGAGTTTCATTATAGAATGCTAAAACGCCAAAAAGGATATTCAATTACAACCAAATCAGTTAAAGCGAAACTAATTCGCTCAAAATTTGATATGCAGGAAACCAAGGATGCTTACAACGAAGTAGTGCATTTTTATTTCCTGTTAATTGCTGAAAATCCTCAAGGCGTAAGCATTCCCGTGCAATCTAAGGGAGGCTGGCGATTCTACGAATTACTAACCGCTGGTCATCAGTTTATTAGCGGCTTTCCTTCCCCGCTAAAAAGATCCGCAATCCGACAAGCCATCGGTGCTTACGAAAGCTGGAATTCAACCTATCAAAAATGGTTGCATCGTCCGAAGCGAATGAGAGATCACAAACCTCCAGTTCATCCTAGGGCATTCCGGTTTAACCCGCATTACGATTCAGGGATGTGGAAAGAGGATGATGGTTTCTCCATTGTTTTGAAAATGCGAGTAGGGAATTCATGGAAATGGGTCAAACATCAATATCAATGTCCTAATGTTCCGACAGAATGGACAAAAGGTTCTCCAAGAATTCAAGTACAAAATGGTTCTTTATGGCTCGTTTTCCCCTTAGAAAAATATGTGCCTGCCACAGGAGGTATCAAGGGAATTATGTCTAACTCCGCATTTAGAACCTGCGGGATTGACATGGATTTAGACAAGTTTATTATCATTGCAACTGTTCTAGAAACCAACGACAGAGGCGAAACGACTGAAATCGCTAGGCACTTTATCAACCAGTCGCGTCACGTAGCTCGTAGGAAGCGGGATCTAGGACAAATTGCAATCAAGATGAGACAAGCCAAAATAGTGAGTCGTGGTTTTGCTAAATCAAGATGGGACTCAATAACGGCCAGAGAAATTAATTTTTCCAGAGCGGTTTCAAGGGAACTTGTTGAGTTTGCAAAACACTGGAAAGTGGATGTAATTAGTTTTGAACACCTAGGCAATCTTCGCCCGAAAAAAGGCAAATTCTCTAGGAGATCAAATCAAAAGCGTGCCTACTGGCTAAAGGGAAAGGTCTTTGAGCAAGTCAAACGAATCGCATATCAAGATTATGCAATTGTGACAACTCGCGTTAGTCCGATGAATACGAGTCGCCTTAGTCCGTGGGGAGAACCACTTTGGAGAGGGGCTAAGTTTCCGTCTGACTCACTTCGATTTGAGGGCTATCAATCTGGAGCTGCATTGGTGGCAACTGCTGATGGGTACAAGGCTCACTCTGGATTAAATGCTGCCCGAAACGTGGCATTAAAAGCAATCAAGCGCAACCTACTAGAAGCTACGCTCAATCTTAAAAGCCTGAAGTAGTAATACGTGACGGTGTGCAATCAAACTAGAACGGTGTTAGCGACTACCACTTTGATTGTACTAGGCTAGGGTAAACTGCCTAAAAATTCCTACCTTACTACGCTCTATTTGGTTGGGACTAGCTCCCGCAAACTGAAAGACGCGACTACAGAGGAGTTAAAAAAGTGAACTATAATTGGAATATTGTGACTTACTCCGATTAACTCCATTTATGGGTTACTCTAGAAGTATCAGAGATTGTTAATTTGAATCTCATTCAACAACACTCTCTGTTAACTAACTGATATTGATGATTTCCCGCCGGAGGTAAAGCTGTGAGTTTTAAGAAAATTTTCGCCGCCGTCGATGATTCTGAACTTGGCCGCCGCGTCTTCAGTCAAGCCTTAGAATTAGCCTCGATCGATCGAGCTAAGATGATGCTATTTCACTGCGTTACTGTCAACTCGCTGGGCGAGACGGCAGTGCCAATTCCGGTAGATTTGGGCTTGAATGCCGAGTTAATGGATCAAGCTTATCAAGCTCAACGTTTGCGGCTGGAAAGGGAGGTAAAACAGTCTGAGGGTTTGCTGAAAAATTATAGCGAGGTTGCAGCCAAACAAGGATTGGAGGTGGAATTTGACTGCCAAATGGATGGCGATCCGGGGCATTGTGTCTGCGAACACGCCCAAACTTGGGGTGCAGATTTAATAGTAGTGGGGAGGCGCGGCCGCACGGGGCTTACAGAAGCTTTCCTCGGGAGTGTGAGCAATTATGTCGTTCACCACGCATCTTGTTCGGTATTTGTAATTCAGGAAGTCAAAGCTGAAAAATGATGCTGCTGAAAATTTTCCTGAGAACATCAATCTAAAATAAGACTGGCGTTCCTACCTAAACCTGGTTTGTGCGAACAATATTAAATTGGGTGGCGAGGCCTCCAAATAGTGAAACCGGAAATTAATCTTATGGCCCGCCAGTGTCGTAAAATATCAAACTTTATTCAGTTGACAATTGACAGTTGACCGCTTGACAGCGACCTCTACCTAGAAAGAAGAAGATTGGATTCAACAGTTGACAATTGACAGTTGACCGCTTGACAGTTCGAGAGCTACCTCTACCTTTAAGTCCAAGTATTCGAGTAATGAATAGTCTAATTTTAATTTCTCCCTCGAAGACTTGGGGCTTTCAACCAATTCTTTCTGGTAATGAATAGTCTAATTTTAATTTCTCCCGATCGCGCTTGGGGCTTTCAACCAATTCTTTCTGATAAAATTTAAAATCGGAAAATCGGAAAATTGGGAATCAGACGTGCAGCAGGCAAGTTCTGTAAAATCTCAAATCTCAAATCTCAAATCGGGAATCAGACGTGTAGCACGTAAGTCCTGTAAAATCTAAAATCTAAAATCTAAAATCTAAAATCGGATGAGTGATTTTTTGTCAGCAGATGCCGCGTCTAATTCAGGCAGTTCACCCAGTAGCAATAATGAGCCACAAACCGCCACTTTTTCAGCAATGGCTGGCGATCGCAAAAATTCCGACCCGGGGACGCCCCCCACTGGAGAAGCGCCTTTGAGGCTCGTAGAAACGGCATTTTTGGCAAGTACCGCTAGCTTGATTTGGCTGATAAATTATTACTTTCCCCTGGGCCCGTTGCTGCGGGTTTTTTTCCCGGTGCCCATTGCCCTAGTTTACCTGCGCTGGGGTAACAGAGCGGCTTGGATGTCAGCTTTGGTTTCCGGTTTGCTGCTGTCGGTACTCATGGGCCCAACGCGGAGCATTTTATACGTGATTCCTTTTGGAATTATGGGAGTTGCACTGGGAGGACTTTGGCGGCGCAAAGCGAGTTGGTCTGTCTCTATTAGTGTGGGGGCGGTAATTGGTGCTGTCGGGTTCTTTTTTAAGTTTTGGCTGCTGTCAGCTTTGGTGGGTCAAGATCTCTGGGTTTATGTAACCGCCCAGGTAACAGAGATTGTGGAATGGGTATTTGTGAAGCTGGGCTGGCTGAGCGTGCCGAGTTTGAGTACAATAGGGGCGATCGCCGCTGGGATGATTTTGATTAACAATATTGTATATTTATTTGTAGTGCATTTAGTAGCTTTGCTGCTGTTAGATCGTTTGGGAAATCCGATTCCGCGGCCGCCGCGCTGGGTGCAAGTTTTAATCGATTATGAGGAGTAATCGGAAGTCATTAGTCATTAGTCATCAGTCATCAGGAAGAAGGAAGAAGGAAGAGGGAAGAGGGAAGAAGGAAGAGGGAAGAGGGAAGAAGGAAGAGGGAAGAGGGAAGAAGGAAGAGGGAAGAAGGAAGAGGGAAGAAGGATCTTGTAACAGATTTAACAGATGGATGTTGAGGGAAGGAAAAAAATCAAATTATCCGCTTTCCCTCTTTCTAGTTTTTCCGGCAATTACCAATTCCCCATTACCAATTCCCCATTACCAATTCCCCATTACCAATTCCCCATTACCAATCCCCGATTATTACTGCCAACTGTCAACTGTCAACTGTCAACTGACTAATTATGATTCATGTTTATACAGAAATTGAACAGGGCCAGCGGTGGCTCGATCGCCATCGGGGACAAAAACCGATATTTGCCTGCGTGTTAGGATTCACCGCAACTGGCTTAATTCCGGGGATTTCGGCAGCAGGAGCAACCCCGCGCGATCGACAATTTACTTGTTTGGCCGATGCAGAATTTTTGTATAACGGCCCGCAACCGTCACCGCAGTATCCCTTGCCGCCCCTAGAAGCCGGTGCCTCACCGGTGCTAATATCTCGCGCCGTAGTCGAAGCTTTGGAAATTCCCCTTTACCTGTTTAATGCAGGTTTACCCCTGCCGCCTCCCGTACCTACAATTGATTTGGGCGGTACTGCGGCAAAGTGTCTAACTTCTGGGAATGCTTTGGAACTAGAAATAGTCAAACATTTGCTGGAACAAGGATTAATTTGGGGCGCTAAATTGGCCGCCGAAACTAATGGCAGTTATGTCATTTTAGGGGAGTGCGTAGTTGGTGGCACGACTACTGCTTTGGGCGTGTTAATGGGTTTGGGAATTGCAGCGGCGGGTAAGGTTAATAGTTCTCACCCTACCTGCAATCACGCTCAAAAATTGGCTGCGGTGACAGCGGGACTCAATAATGCTGGGTGGGAAATCGGCAGAAAAAATAGCACCCCCCTGGATTTGGTGGCGGCGGTGGGCGATCCGATGCAAATAGCGGTGGCGGGAATGGCGATCGCCGCGAGTCGGACTTGCGGGGTACTTTTGGCTGGTGGCACGCAAATGCTGGCAGTGTATGCTTTGATGCAAGCCTTAGCCACGGAATACGAGCTGTTATGGTGTCCCGAACAAGTCGCGGTGGGGACTACGCGCTGGGTGGCGGAAGACCCCACAGGGGACACTGTAGGACTCGCCTCGGATATCGGCGGTGTCCCTCTGTTGGCTGCACAGCTAAGTTTTGCCAGTTCTCGCTACCCGCAACTGCAAGCTTACGATCGCGGGTACGTGAAGGAAGGTGTGGGTGCGGGTGCGTGTGCGATCGCCAGCGGCCTAGCTGTGAATTGGACTCCAACCCAACTTCTGCAAGCTGTGGAAGCCCTAGCCTCGCGGTGTGAAATTCAACAGTAAAACCGGGTTTTTCCTTTTCCGTGCCTGTCGGAATATCAGGCATTAAATATGAAAAATTCAGATGTGCGATCGAGCTGCCAACCTCGTTGTGCTGCTCAACTAGCTTTGTTTGGGCTGAATAATTATATCATTTTCTGTAGCATTTTTGCTTTCAGATTTACAGAATATTCTACACAATATCTCGCTTTGATGCAGTATTCCTCCTGTGAATTTCGCGAGACAAAACACTCTATTCAATGACTCTATAAGTAGACGAGCATAAATCAAGGCAACTTGTATTTTCTCTCTCGATCCATGCCGATCGCCAGCAGCAATATTTAATTAGACCCGCCTACGTGTGAGTGCATTCTTTTGGCGACCAACTGTTCTTCTAAGGCAGCAATTCGATTGTAAGCCGCTGTTAGCTGAGCTGTTAGGCGCTGGATTTGAATCTCGGAAGTCAGCTCTTTTTCCAGACTTTGAGAATTCTTGTCGAAGTAGTTGTCATCTAACAGTATGTCCTTGTGACCGAGGATGCCGTCGAGATTGCTGTAGCTTTGATAGGGAGAGGTTTTGTGATTTCCTGCTGTCAGGGAGCGATCGTCCATATGCTGCTGGGCCAGCTTCGTCTCCTTGGCGGACTCCAATAACTTTTCATTGAGGTTTTCTACGAGTTTGTACAAAGCATCGACTTGTTGGGTCAATGCTGTAACTTGCTGGCGTAGCGCTTCCATACAGTCATCCTCGGAATAGTAACTTATATCTTTACATATTAGGGAAATCTTTACATAAGTGGGATTTATCACTAAATTATTTAATTTTTGACGTAATTGTTGTCTTCCCAATCCTGACGCTAGGTTGAGATACTCAGCTTGAGGATTTTAGATTTTAGATTTTAGATTTTAGATTTTCTTGGATTCTGAAACGAGGTTTGTTAACTCCTATACTTTGTTCAAACCTTCAATCAGAGTTAAAAAAAACAAAAAAACTCGGCTTCTGAGAGTGGGAGTCCCTCCAGGAGTGTGAGATTGACTCGGCAGTCAATTTGCCATTTTTCGATTTGGGAGTTGAGATTGTTATGGAGACAGCAACCGGGTTTTGTAGTTATTAAACTGTCGCGGATTTAAAAGGACTTTTTCACTTCGTTTGTGGAAAAAGCGTCATCCAACGGCAGAGTGTGGCGCTTTCGCGGTTTCCTGATATTAAGGAATGTAACACAGATACAGGCGATCGCCCGCAAAGACCGGCAAAATTAGCCCAAAGAAATTTGGAGTTTAGAAACGAGGCGGTAAGTTGACGGCAAGACGAGCACCGACTCCGATCGCAGCAGAAGCTAGTACAATGGCTATGTGTTGGAAAAAGAAATAAGACAAATCGGTGCGGACTACCGGACTCGACAAACAATTATTTCCCGGGTCGCAGAACACAAAACATCGGTCAATATTTAGAAAAGCGGATTCACAGGTGAAACGAAGGTCTTTGCTATTGGGCGCAGCCACCCTAACTTTAAGTCAATTGGCGGCAGGTTGCGACTCGAAACCCACTCTCAAAATTCGATCGCTCAAAAACGGTATTCCGGCCCAACTCGCAAGCAAATTTAGCCGCGATTTACAACCGTCTCCGCAGTTGCAGGTAACGCAGGAAGGGCAATTAAAAGAATTATTCGCTTTGTTACAGGAGTGGAAACGGACACCGGAAGCCAAAAATCAAGCTGACTTGGTGATGTTGGGAGATTATTGGCTGACTTTGGCAATTCGGCAAAAATTGATTCAGCCGATCGATCCTGCTAAAATTGCTAATTGGTCGCAATTGCCCGAAAGATGGCAAAAACTCGTCCGGCGTAACGCTGACGGCCAATTAGACGCTAAAGGTCAAGTTTGGGCTGCACCTTACCGCTGGGGAAGTACGGTAATTGCCTATCGAACCGACAAATTTAAGGATTTGGGGTGGACTCCGACTGATTGGAGTGACTTGTGGCGAGTCGAATTGCGCGATCGAATTTCGCTACCGGATAGCGCGAGAGAAGTGATCGGTTTAACATTAAAAAAACTCGGAAAATCTTACAACACGCAGCAATTAGATAAAGTTCCCAACCTCAAAAAAGAACTGGCAAATCTGCACGCCCAAACTAAGCTTTACAGTTCCGATACATACCTGCAACCGTTAATTTTAGGTGATACTTGGTTAGCCGTAGGTTCATCTGGTGACGTACTGCCGCTGTTACAAACTCAAAAGGATATTGCTGTAGTAATTCCAGTTTCTGGAACTGCACTGTGGACGGATTTGTGGGTACAACCAGCATCAAAAAAGCCAGTTTCGTTAGTGGAAAAATGGATTAATTTTTGCTTGCAGCCTCAGATTGCGCCTCAATTATCTTTGCTGGCTAAAGCTAGTTCGCCGATAATTGTCGGCATGAAACCCGAGGCTTTGCCCGCCGATGTGCGAAGCAATCCCGTGTTGTTACCGGATGCTAAAATTCTTGCCGCCAGCGACTTTCTGCTGCCGTTTGGAGATGCGGGGATTGCCGAATATCGATCGCTTTGGCAAGAAATTCGACAAGTAGTGAAAAGTTAAGTACGTTTTAAGGTACGTAGTTGCGCTTCAGCGCTCTTTCATAGATCTAAAAAACAAGCAGTAAAAAGTTAAGTACGTTTTGAGGTAAGTAGTTGCGCTTCAGCGCTCTTTCATAGATCTAAAAAACAAGCAGTAAAAAGTTAAGTACGTGTTGAGGTACGTAGTTGCGCTTCAGCGCTTCAGCGCTCTTTCATAGATCTAAAAAACAAGCAGTAAAAAGTTAAGTACGTGTTGAGGTACGTAGTTGCGCTTCAGCGCTCTTTCATAAATCTAAAGAGCAAGTAGTGAAAAGTTAAGTACGTTTTGAGGTAAGTAGTTGCGCTTCAGCGCTTTTTCATAGATCTAAAGAGCGCTGAAGCGCAACTACGTACCTTGAAAATCATCAAAACTGACGCATCTTTAACCATAGAGTGTGTCAGTCACCAGTTGTACTTATAAGCTGCGTTAATTGTTAAATTCTTAACTACTACTAAGGGTGAATTTTCAGGTAGCCCAAAATTCTGACCTTTTTTGTGAGGCGTGTATCCTTGTGCTAAGGCATGGAGAATTACCTCACACACGAACACAGGAGTAATAGCTGGATAACCAAAAGAAAAAGCTGTCGTCAATTTCTGAGCAGGATTCTCGTATAACTCTATAAACAAACCAATGCCGCCGTAATCGTCACGTGAAATAAGCCAACGATATTTTTCATCGTTTATGATGATACTGCGTGATTTTTTTTGAGGAAGTGCCATTTTTTGCCTGTTGTTTTGCTAGTAATTTTTAATTTTAGGTCTATCTGGTTTTTGAAGAGGGCGAAGCATGACCGTATATAAGTTATTAGTTATAATCCCATATTGACTGCGGTCATGCTTCGCCCCTACAGATATAATTGCCAAACCCAGATGCACCCGTAATTTTTCTCACAATTTGTTGTCTATTTCGATATTAATTTTTTTTAATTCCGTTTTTGGAAACCGCATTTATTAGCTCAAATGCACGGTGCGTCACCTCTTAATTTATCGATTATCTCAAAAATCTCTATAGCTGGCGCACCCTACTAAAAAGCTTTGATTTTGCCTCGAAGACCCGGATTTGACAGAGATTCTAAATCTATTTTACAGCTCGATCGATCGCCCTTGCACGCATAAACCGCCAAAGCAGTCCCCTGACGGTTGCAAACTCGCAGGTTGTAACCGTACTCGCTAGAAGCAGCGCCGAAGCGGTTGACAAACTGATAGCGTTCCATATAATCGAGCAAACTCCACAGTTGGCGGTTGACGATGATGATAACCCATGTGTTGCTGCGATCGACAAACCAGCGATCGAGCAATTTGCCGCCAAACTGTTTTTGAGCCAACCACAGACTCGGCGTGCTCTTTTCGGCTTGCGAAAGCGGCGGCGACGGGAAATTGGCAGCGTCTCCACTCGGGCAGACTGGTTGCTGGGAAAACGCCGCATATTGTCCCCACAGCAAGGCTGTGATGCACGTAGAACTCGCAATTAGGAACAAACATAAACTTTTTGTCAAAATGCTAGGTCTGCGCCGGAAAACTTGATTTTGGTGGCTGAATTTGTGGTGATTCATCATAATTTATTGCGACAAAATTATTGAAATTCCGATCGCCTAAACAACGAAGCAGGCAGAAAAGCCGTAAAAGTAGAACCACAATCTAACTCGCTGGTAACTTCAATATCACCGCCCATCATCTGACAAAAACGCTGGCTGATAGTCAATCCCAAACCTGTACCGCCGTACTTGCGAGTAGTTGAATTGTCCGCTTGGGTGAAAGGTTGGAACAGTCGCTCTTGCTGTTCTTGTGTCATGCCGATCCCCGTATCTGTCACTCGGAAAACTAAATATTCAGCATCCAAAATTAACATTTGAACAACTCGCGGTTGATATTTATTTTTTAATTCTTCACTGGTAATTCTTTCGACAGTAAGTACGATCGCCCCATTCTCAGAAAACTTAGCAGCATTGCTCAGCAAATTCAGGATTATCTGCCGCACTTTCATCAAATCGCCGTGCATGGCGCCGATATTCTCGGCACTCAATACTTGCAAGGTATTGCCGTTTTTCTCAATTAACGGTTTGATGGTTGTCGCCACCTCCTCGATCAGGCCGCCAACATCGAAGCTTTCGAGATAAATCTCCATCTTGTCAGCTTCAATTTTGGAAATGTCGAGAATGTCGTCAATCAGTTGCAGCAAGTGTTTCCCAGCAGTCCGAATTTTGTCTAAATCCGAAACTACCTCTAAGTTGCCCACCTCCTCGGCATCTTCCACCAGCAGATCGCTGTAGCCGATAATTGCGTTTAGGGGAGTCCGCAACTCGTGGCTCATGTTTGCCAGAAAAGCACTCTTGGCGCGGTTGGCGAGTTCGGCGGCTTCTTTTGCCAACTGCCACGCTTCCTCGGCGTCTTTGCGCTCTGTGATATCCCGCAGCGTGGCTACCACCGCTTCCACGCTACCGTCTGTCGCACACACCGGGCTGAGAATGTACTCGTAGTCGCGGGTTCCCCAGGCTGCGGTGGGGACGATTACTTCGCCTTTGGCGGGTTCGGCTGTGACAAATATGCGATCGCACTGTTGGTGAACCCGCTCCATAATGTTTGGAGGCCAGCCTAATTCCTGCCAGGTTTTGCGAATCATTTCTCTGGGGTTCATGCCGGCAGCTTGGGCGGCGGTGCGACTGACGTAAGTGTACCTTCCCGACTGATCCACTAGAAAAATTAGGTCGAGGGAAGCGCCGAGAATGCCGTCAACTGTTCTGGCGTGTCGGGCTACTTGAGCCGTCATTTGTCTGACGGTAATGGCGCCGCGGACTCGGGCGGCGAGTTCAAACTGCAAGAGTTGGTTGGCTTGTTTGAGGAATGCCGTGCGCTGTTCGACTTCTATTTCTAGTTCTACTTTGGCTTTTTCTAGGGTGAGTTCGGCTTTTTTGCGATCGCTCACATCTGTAGAAATTGTACCGACTGCATAAGCTGTGCCTTCGGAGTTGCAGAGGGGAAATTTGAGAGACAGATAAGTGTGCGGCCCGTCGTCTTGAGGGATGACTTCTTCAATGCTTAGGGGCGAACAGGTTTCAATCACTTTTAGGTCGTTTTCTCGCAAGACTGATGCTTTGTCTTGAGGAAAAATATCGCCGTCGGTTTTACCAGTTATTTGTTCTTTTGCCATATGGCACAAATTGTCAAAATGGCTGTTTGTAAGCAGGTATTTTCCGTCAGCATCTTTGATGTGAATCATTGCTGTGGAGTTGTCTAAAATCGCTTGCAGCAGTTCTTCGCTCTTCCGCAGGGCTGTTTGAACCTTTTGACGTTCGAGTATTTCTCGCTGCAATTCCAAGTTGAGGCGATTTAAGTCTTGCCAAGCTTCCTGGACTTGATTTAAGGCGATCGAGCTTTTTGCTGGTTCTGTATTTGTCGGCTGTGGGTGGTTTGAGCCCCAGTTGGCAGCCAATTCTAGGGTTGGGACAGTTAGCGAGATTTCGGGATTTGTGATTTGCGCGCGATCGCCCGCACAATTTCCATACTCAAAATCCATCGCTAATTGACTGTCTAAATTAGGTTGTTTCAGGAATAAACCGGGGAGTTCGCCCAAATTTAAATTGTCAGATAAATTGTCAGATAAATTTTCCGATAAATTGTCAGAAGTGCGATCCTTTTCGTTGGCTTCGCTAACACACTTCCCCGATTGCGGGTGCGCTTCGGCGGTGGAGTTAGAGCGTAAATTCCCGTCTGCTGTTAATAAATCTGAGTTAGCTGGTTTGGCCAGGAGGCGGGTGACTCCTACTGCTAAGGCCAGGGGTGCGGCGGCAGCCACAGACAGTGCTAGCAGCCAATTATTGCCCCACCAGGATGCGAGATCAGTTTGTGGCATTCCCCGCACTAAAATTGCTGCGGGTTTTCCGGCTAAATTGTCCAGGGATTGAGCAGCTACTGTATAAGTTTTACTGCCTGTTCGCATTTCCTGAGCGACAGGCTTGCCGGCGGCTGCGAGTGCCGATTTCAGCAGCGATTTGTCTGCCAGCAAATCTGGCAACTTTTGATTTTTGGTAAATATTTGCGAACTTGCCAACACAAATTTGCCGTCAGTTGGGACGGAGTAGATAGCGCGATATCCGCCACTTTGTAAATTGATGGTTTCGCTGCTAGCAACTGCCGTCGTTTGGCTCAAAATTTTTTCTAACACTAAGACACCAATCACCGTCTTAGTTTTGGGATCGTTTACAGGAGTTGCTGTGTAGCGGATGAGAACGCTACCGTCTCCCGCAGCGCGCGGCAAAGATACCAATTGTTTCTGAAGTTCCGATTTGGCAATAATTTTGCTGGCGGTTATTGGCTTTTTGGCAGCGAATACTCGATCGACTATTTTTTGCAGGTTAACACTTTTTTCCTTGATGTTGGGGTTGACGCTAACTACAATCTGCCCGTTTTTTCCCACTAAGACAGCACTGTCTATTTCCCCTGTTTTAACTTGGGTTTCCAAAATATCCTTGACAGATTGTCGCAAATTTGATATATTCTTGCCGCTGTTATAAGCTGAGGCTATTTGGGCGATCGTTTTGCTGTCAGAGGAGTTTTGCAAACTGAATGCAGCGCGATCGAGTTTAAGATTGTAGTTACTTTCACTAAGGCTCAGTTCAGATTTAGCTTGATTTTGCAGTTCGCTGCTTCCAACAGTTGATGTTAGCCAAAGTGCTGCTCCCGTTAATCCGACTGGCAAGATGGTTTGTAAAGCCAGCAATCCAATTAATTGTTTTCTGGTGACAGACAAGTTGTAGGTGGCAGGTCTGAAAACTGCTTTCAATCTTCTTTCGGAAGTCGCAAAATTAGTAGGCTGCGAACAGTTTTGCTGGCTGTCGTTTAACTGAGTTTGAGCCATAGTAGTAGATGCTAAATCGTTTGTAGATGACACGGGATATTAATCTGGAAGTATCAAGTTGAGATTTGGAAGTTGAGATTTTAGAGAGAGTTCCGTTAATCACCCATCAGAAAAATGTTGGCTCTCGCTGGGTCGAAGAAAGTCATAAAATAACTGGGGTATTGTCATAGAAATAAATTTTCTGGCTCTTCAACCAAATTTTGTAATTTAGTTTTTTTTACCAGAAAGAATTGGTTTAAAGCTGGAACCCGCGGAGAAATTAAAAGAAGACGATTCATTACTCCAATCCTCTTCCTTCCAGGTAGACTTTGCTGTCAACTGTCAACTGTCAACTGTCAACTGTCACCTTGTGTTTCAATCCCACAACCGCCTGCCCGCTTTGCCATTCAGTCGCTGGTGAGTGTCTTTGAGCAAAGTTGGGATGTCCAACTCTTCGGGACACCTGGGCAAACATTCGCCGCAATCGGTGCAGCGGTTGCCTTTGCTTCCAGGAAACCAATGTCCGGCATTTTCAAACATAGCATAACGGTATTTGCCAAACTCAGTCATGTCGCACCCGACAGCGAGATTCCGCAGCCGCAATACTTCGGGAATGTTGATGTTTTCCGGGCAAGGCAAACAGGCGTAGCACTGGCTGCATTTGTCAGTTTTCAAACGATCGGCAATCACCGATTCAATCCTCA
Organism: Microcoleus sp. PH2017_09_SFU_O_A; assembly: GCF_020738625.1. Taxonomy (NCBI): domain Bacteria; kingdom Bacillati; phylum Cyanobacteriota; class Cyanophyceae; order Oscillatoriales; family Microcoleaceae; genus Microcoleus; species Microcoleus sp. PH2017_09_SFU_O_A. Next base: position 37,038 of record NZ_JAEQCF010000067.1, on the reverse strand, counting down.
CAAACGCAGCAATTTCGGCCTGGGTGAGGGGAAAGTCGCGATCGGCATATTTTAGAGGTTGCTCTAATTCTGTCGGATTTGCAGGCCCCACACTCAGAGTTCCAATTCTAGTATCGCTCAGTAAAAACCGATAGTTCAACTCCAAAGGCGAGAAAGGCGAGCACAATTGTGCGAGAGTTTCTGGGGGCGTGTAGAGTTGCCCTCCTTTGTCTGCCGGAGAAATGATGAAAACGCCCATATCTTTGTGCTTGGCGAGTTCAACTGCCGGGGCGTTGCGCTGAAAAAAATAGTAATAATGCAGGTTGACAAATTCAAATAAATCTGTATTTATAGCAGCCAAAATCAGATCCAGAGGCCCGTGAGTCGAGAAACCGACGTGCCGAATTCGGCCATCAGCCAAGGCTTTGCGTACAGCTTCCATGCAGCCTGTGGGCGATCGCACCCAAGCCAAATGTTCCCAAGCATTCAAACCATGAATTGCCAGACAATCGATATAGTCTAGATTTAGACGTTTGAGAGACGAGTCGATGCAGCGTTCCGTGGCAGCAGCATCGTCCCCAGGAGGGATTTTCGTGGTGACGTGGAAGCGCGATCGATCGACAGACAAACCAGATGCGAGGGCCGCGCCTAGATATTCCTCGCTGCAACCGTAACCCGCCGCCGTTTCCAGGTGATTGATTCCCTGAGATACAGCTTGTTGTACAGTCTGAAAGGCAATTTCCTCAGAAGCCAAATAACGCATGGTTCCCAAGGAAAATACGGACAGGTGCAAGTTAGTTTTGCCAAACCGTCGATAGCGCATATCTGTTAGGAGGAAGTTTCGCTTTGGCCCAAGCCGCTTCTCTTGATCAAATCCTCCGGGCGGAGGTTTGAGATAAATTCGCGAAAGGCCCGGCGTTCGGCCTCATCAGCATCTCGATCGACCGGTATAGAAGCATCGGCGACGACTTCTTCCATCACCCAGATGGGGCTATTCGTCCGCAGAGCTATGGCGATCGCGTCGCTGGGACGGGCATCGATCTCTTTTTTCACTTCACCCTGACGGACAATCAGCACGGCATAGAACGTGTTATCTTGCAGCGAGTGAATCACTATCCGCTCCAAGGTAAGACTCCAGGCCTCTAGGAAATTGACCATCAAATCGTGAGTTAAAGGTCGAGGAGGCTTGTGGCCTTCCAGAGCACTAATAATAGCCTTTGCTTGCTCCTGACCGATATAAATAGGCAAAGCGCGACGCTCAGTAGCGTCTCTCAATAGGACAATAGGGCTGCGCGTGGCTGCATCTAAGGCAATTCCAGCGACTTTCATTTCAATCATTCGATCGGCCTCATAGAATTAAGAAACTGCAAGGCGGTGGAGAATTTGGACATAAAGATCACCTAAATCCAGTATGACTCGATCTTCGCCTGAATCTGCAACCGATCTGGGACTGTCGATTTTAGATTTTAGATTTTCCATTGACAATAGGGATAGAGGGGATGGCAAAAGCTCCTCCGTCTGGTTTGTGACTGTGGTTTGATTTAAATAAGCGATCGACTACCAAAAAATAACTATGTTTACAGGACTAATTCAATCTCTCGGAAAGCTGAAATCGCTAGGCAACGATTACTTCCAAATTTCCTGCACCTCAAGCAACTCCTATCAGATTTTACAAGATTTAGCCATTGGCGACAGCGTAGCAGTGGATGGAGTTTGTTTGACAGTGGTGGAAGTTCTGCCCCAAGGTTTTGTCGCCATCGCTTCCCCAGAAACCTTGCGCCGCACTAATTTGGGAGCATTCCCCGATGCTTGGGTGAACCTAGAAACCTCGCTGCGCGCCGGTAGCAAATTGGGCGGACATTTTGTGACGGGACACGTAGATGCGATCGGCACCTTAGCGACATCCACCCAAACCGCCAACGCTTGGGAGATGAGGTTTACAGCCCCACCAACAGCCAATTCGGGATGGCAGCGTCAAATTGCGCCATACATCGTTTCCAAGGGCAGCATCGCCGTCAACGGCATCAGCCTCACCGTAGCAGATTGCGATGCAGACGGAAATTGGTTTGAAGTTGCCGTAATTCCGCACAGTTTTTCCGAGACAAACCTCAGCTATTTGCAGCCGGGAAGTTTAGTCAATTTAGAAGCAGATATACTCGGCAAATATGTAGCCAAATTTCTCCGCAGCGGCGGCCGGGAAGCCCATCCCGAACCCTGGGAAGAAACCCCCGCCATGAACAGTTTGGGAACAATTACACCTGAATTCTTAGCAGAACACGGATTTATGTAATCTTCGGGTGTACGCGGAGTATTTAATCATAAAATACCCGGCGGTTGAAACCGCGTCTATAAAAACAAAACCTGCCTCCGCAGGTTGAAGAACGAGCGGCGAACATTATGTTATTCTCTTTAGTCTGCGGAGGCAGACTATCCTTCGGGAAGGCTAACGCCTACGTTTTTGTAGTTTGACCTCTTACTCGGATGACGGGCGCTTCGCCACATAAGCGCTTCGCGCTGGCTTCGCCTACGAGTAAGAGGTCAAAAGCGGTTTCAACCGCCGTCTGCATCTGCTCAAAACTGACGCCCCCTATCGACAAACTCTTTCTCAACAAAAACATTTTTCTCCCAAAACAACCCCGCCGCAATTCCCGCCTGAGAAACCAAAAACAAAGCAGCAATTAATAGCTTTTGAATACCCGATCCCTGGGAAAATGGATAAGTTAGCAAATTCAGATAAAATGACGGATGTTGCCGTTTCCCCTTAGCCCCACTTTTCGAGATAATTTCCCCAAACAAAAAAGCACCTCTACCGTAATTGAATTGCTGCCGCCAAAATTTCCGCAGAGTTAGTGCGTGGGAATGATAGACTGTAACTTCGGGAGCATAGACCGCGCGGCCTCCCAAATTGAGCCAGCGAAAGCAAAATTCCCTATCTTCTCCAGCCGCTAGCGAAAAAGTCGTGTCAAACCCGCCAATTTTCTGGAAAGCCTCAGCGGGAAGGGCAAAATTGTTAGAAGTGAAAAATTGCGCGCGATCGCCAATAGCATTGTAATAACTGTAAAGGTAATCGATCAGTTGCTGGCTGGCAGTAGAATAGATATTATCCGGCAGCGCGTTGACAGTTCGACCTCCGATCAAACAGTCTGGTGTTTCCACAAATCGCTTTTCTAGATTTTGCAGCCAATCTGCCGCCACAGTACAGTCATCGTCTGTAAACACTAAAAATTTACCCTCGGCTGCAAAAGCCCCAGTATTTCGCGCCGTTGCGGGGCCTGAGTTGGGTTGTGTCAAAAGTGTGAGATTTAACCCATTTTGAAAAGGGGATATTGTATTTTCTACAGATATTTCGGTGCTGTCGTTGACGACAATCACCTGAAACTTATCGCGCGGATATTCTAGTTCCACAAAAGACTGAAGACACTGCGCTAATTTCTCGGGGCGATTGTAAGTCGGAACTATAATTGAAAATAGAGTTTTAGTTGTGTTCATTCTAACTCATATATTTTAATATTTTAAGCGATACAGTACCGACTCAGTATTAAAATCTTTGCCGAAAACTGGTTGCAGCGGGCCCTCGGGACTTGTCAGCCAAGATAAAGCTAGTTTGGTGTATTCGTCCATCTCAGTCAGGGGCCCGAATCCTACCATCTTAATGTTATTTTTGTGGAGGTTGTCCATCCATGCCGGAAGTCGATCGGCTCTAAACGGCACATATAAAACTTGTCTGTCCAAATTTTTCCCGTAAAACAGGTAGCTGCGGTAACTTAAAAAGAAGCCGATTTTTTCATTGGGTACTGTATTTTTGTCAATATATTCGTAAATGCCGCGATACAGTTCGGCGCGAGCAACATCTCGCTTTTCCCTCGCCACCCAAGTAGCACTTACCATCAATGCTATGCAGACACAAATTATCATTATGTAACTTGATTTTTTCAAGCTAGCGAGTAGATTTTTCAAGCCAATTAAACTAGGATTGCGCTTAAATAGAATCCCAGCTAGTAGCAGTAATCCAACATAAATCAATGGGTATATTCCTAAATCTGGCCAACGGGGCGCTAATATTTTTATTACCAGATTGATGGCTTCGGCAAAATGAGATTTAAATCTGTCAATCAACCAACTTCCCCAAACAATACTCTTTCCGGTAAAAGAAGCATTTTTAATTAGGTCAAAAATTGTGTTGCTAATAATGCCGGAAATACTGCTAATTAAAACAACTGCTACAATTACTTGCTTGCGAGTTTTGAGCAGAGTTGCGGTTGCTGCTGCTGCGATCGCCAGTAAGCTTAAAAAGGGAAAGCCGTATCTGAGATTAAAACCGAGTAAAGGACTGAGTTGACCGATCGCCTCTCCGGCAGTCCCGGAGGTGTAAGGTGTAATGACGTAGAGAATTCCGGTGCTGGCAAGAACTACGGTTAAAATGATATTGTTTTGATTGATTATCCTGGTTTTACCTTGGATCAAAGCTAGAGGTGCTGAAGAGGCCTGAAGTGCGATCGCCAGAAATGGCAGTTGCAATCTAATGAGGACTTGCAAGCCGAACATTTGCCAGTGGGAAATATTACTGGGATTAAATTGAGCGGCTAAAGTGCTTTGCCAAATCTTCAAAAGTGGCGAAGCTGAAGGCGCAGGTATGGTAGGTGTTGGCTGCTGTACGGGAGGTTTTGGTGACGCTACCGGAGGTTTTGGCCCAGGTACCGGAGGTTTTGGAGACGCTACCGGAGGTTTTGGGGATGCTACTGGAGGTTTTGGGGATGCTACTGGAGACGGTGGGGCAACAGGCTGTAAGGGAATGTTAATCTCGCGGGAATCACCAACAGGATAATTGATATGCAGCAAGTTTCTCGCATACCAAAAACCTCCTAAAAACAAGCAGCAAAGTATGCCGCACACCAAGACTGGTTTGATGTGGCGAATTCTAAAATTAGTTCGTGTAGAATTTTTATTAACGATGAATCTTTTAATTTCTAATATTGCTAATCCTCCTAAAAGTGAGGCTGCATAGACTAGGGCAGTGATTTTAATTCCGGCTATCATTCCTACAGATGCCAAAAATAGGGATAGCTCGGATTGCGATCGGCTGCTGTGATAGGATAAACCTAAATATAAAGCAACTGTAAATATCGCAGCTAGCGGTAAGTCTGGGTGAATGGTGTTAACTTGGTTGAGCATCATCGGTACTGTCAATACTAAAGATGCTGCTGCCATGCCATAAAATCTCGTTGCTCCAAATTTTATACTCAATAGATAGACTGCAATTCCTTCAAGTACCCAGGCAATTAGCATGGGAAAAGCTGTGAGAAAATCTTCTTTGAAGGGGAGTACGCACAAAGCAGACAAGACGTGCCAATTGTAGGGATATACTCGGGCTTGCTCGTGTTCAAAAATCCAATTTCCGGCGGCATCTAAGAATGTAAATGAGTGGGTTTGATACCATCTGGCAATTACAGGTAGGTGAAACCACAATGAGTCATAATTTGTTGTGGGTTTAGTTGCTAGGGTTTCCCACAACACAAATCCTGCAAATGCGGTGGCACCAATGATTAGGAGTTCGGATGGGATCAGAGGTTGCTTGAGTTGGGGAATCTGCCACTGCGAGAAGCTAAAAGATTTCTGGTTTTTGGCATAAATCAGAATTAAGCCGATCGCACAAATCAGCATTTCTGCTATAATGACCGCAGCAAGATTTAGGCGATCGGCACTTCCTAAAATCAAACCTATACAAATTTGTGCAAGACTCCATCCCGTCAAAAGTACGAGGAGAAAATGAGGAAATGAATAGTTACTGTTTTCCTTGTGATTCTCGAAGGCCAGAGACAAGCTTAGGGGAATCGGCCCGACTATAATAATCAGAAATAAAATTAATTCCCACAAATACTGCGCTATTAGCATAAGCTACTATTTACCAATTTTTATGGGAGGCTCTTGCTGATTGTTTGTAGTGAGGACTTTAGTCCTTCTATGGATGCGGACTAAAGTCCTCACTACGAACCTATTTGATTGTTTGTAGTGTGTACTTTGAGTGCTTATAAAACAATACGCTTGGGTTAAGGCTGATCCACCCTAACCCCCCTAAAAAAGGGGGGGGACAAGAACTCGATCAAAGTCCCCCTTCTTAAGGGGGATTTAGGGGGATCTCCGGGCAAGAAACAGTGTTAACTCAAGCGTATTGCCTGATAAAAAACCTATCTGCTAGCTTGCTTCTGAATTTTGGGTTTGGAGGCTTCTTTATCCTTGGATGCAGAAGTGTCAGTTTTTAACAATTCTGGGAATGGCGGCTGGAGGTTGTGAACTTCGATGTCCATTCCCAGCGGCAGAGGTGGAAGCTGGGGCAGATCGTTTTCCAAATCCTTGAGTGCACTAGCGCTTTGTGTTTCCACAAATTTTGGCATTTGGGGTATTTTGGCGGTTTCCAAAGTGCCGATCATTTTTGCTACAGCGAATTCTAGCTGAGCACCGGGGTCGATCGCCACCCAACCCTGAGCAGTCATTTGCCGAACCTCGAAGTGGAGGTGAGGCCCTGTAGACATTCCTGTACTGCCGACACGCCCGATCGTATCACCCTGTTTCACCCACTCTCCTGGTTTGACAAACAGTTCTGAAAGGTGTCCGTAGAGAGTTTCCTGAGACTGTTTGCTGTGGTTGAGAACCACCGTCAAACCGTAGCCGCCCAACCAATCGGCGATCGCCACTTGACCCGCATAAGCGGCCAGTACGGGCGTTCCCATCGGGGCTCCCAAGTCCGTTCCGGTGTGAAACCTACCGTAGCCCATAACCGGATGAGTCCGCCACCCAAAGGGTGAAGTAATTTCCGCAGCAATCGATAGCGGAAACAGCAGGCTGGTGTTGCCATTTCCAGGCCGGCCCAAGGGACGCGGGGTGAGATTGTAGTAAGCAAAACCTGTATTGCTGCCGCTGCTGACACTAATCGCGCCGACTTGCACTGGCCCTAGTCCCATGCTGGGTTCGGGTGGGCCAGCGGCGTAGGCTGCCGTGTTAATCGAGTATCCAGCATCTGCTGAGTATCCGGGGTTAGCTGGGTATCCGCTGTCTGCTGAGTAGCCCGGAGGTGTGTAAGCAGATTCCGACTGGTTGCCCTGTCCCCAAAGCTGGTTGCCTACTTGTTGAGCGGCCTGACCTACTTTACTGATAGGATTTCCGCTATTATTTCCGGCGACAGTTCCCCGAACATTGCCCGGAAGGTTCGGAACAGTCCCGGGGCTTTGTGGCAGATTTCGAGAAGGAGGGGTGGCAATATAAGGGCCAATTGTGCTGGGAGTTTGCGGGTTGTAGTTGGGCCCTCCGGCGATCGGCCTTTCTGGGCTGTAACTGGGAGGGGCTGCTTCTGCTGTCACGGGTTCGGGAACAGCGGCAGGCCCGCACAAACCGCCAACTCCTTGTCCTGCTGACACGGAACCTTCGCAGCCTGTCGATCTTTCTGCAAACTCGATCGTTGTAGGCGCTTCGTATTGGCTGGTAGCGCCAACACTGTAGTCTGTTTGGTCGGTGGCAGCGCGGGCTTCTGGGTTAACTGGTGCTTCAAAAGGAGGTTCCTGGGCCGTCGCTTCTGGCAAGGGAATCAGTGCGGGTTCCGGTAGATAATATTGGGCCGGAGGTTGTTCGGTGACGTAATCTGGCGATGGGGCCCGAACTTCTGCCTGGGGTTCGGGATCTGGTTCTCGCTGCACTTGGGCTTCGGGTTCCGGGGGCGCCAGAGGTGCTTCAAATAGTGGCTGAAGTTCTGCTGCGCCGGGGACGGCTTGTTCTGCTGGCGGAGTTTCAGTTTGGGCCCAAACTATGCCTTTGCTCAGCAGTCCCAGACTGGCAAGGCAACCTAGTCCCACCAGCATTGAGCGTTCGGACAAAAGGCGCGATCGAGTCCGGGCGCCTGTGGGGTGATTTTTTTGCTGTTTGGTGTTCAACTGGGCTGTTATTTGCTTGTCTGGAACTGGTTTCACGATTTTTTTTTCCCAACTCAACAGGGGGGCGCAAGAAGATTAGTCGATTTTAGATTTTAGATTTTAGATTTTAGATTTACTCGCAGCTTTGAATTCTGGGAGGAGGAATCTTAGTCTAAAGTTTTGGGCTGCTGGCGACAGGAGTCGGAAAGCAAGTATCTGTTTTTTGGCAGGGTCTGGATCGAAGTGTATGGCAATCCTTATCTTTATACAGACTTAACTGATTTTACCAGAAGTAATTGGTTGAAAGCCGGAACCCTGCTCGGGAGAAATGAAAATCAGACTATTCATTACTCCAATCCTCTTTCTTCTAGGTAGAGGTCGCTCTCAAACTGTCAACTGTCAACTGTCAACTGTCAACTATTGAACGGGCTTAAGGCAATTTTTTTTCGCGTCGAACAGCTCGAATGCTGTGTCGATTCGCGATCGATACCCTGGTTTTTCCGATCCCAATCATTGCACTGCCAACTAGCCTGTGACGGCCACATTGATAATAGCGCTTTGGCGTTCGTGTCTGTGAATTAAGCTCCCCCATCTCCCCATCTCCCCATCTCCCCATCTCCCCATCTCCCCATCTCCCCATCTCCCCATCTCCCCATCTCCCCATCTCCCCCAATTTTTGCCGATCGCCCATTTAAACTAAGTAGCAAAATTGTTAATTGTCTAAAATACAAAGGAAATGACTCACTTGGGGAAGGATAAGTTTCATGGCTTTAGCTGGCGATCGCTTGACAAATTTTCCTGACTCTGAACGTACCGGACAACCTGACGGTATTAGCTGGCAGTGGCAGCAGAGTGCCGAAGGCTTGCCCTATCTGACTTGCAGCTTGCTCGATCGATGGTCTCACGGCTTTTTTACTCGCGATTTCTCGCCGCGCGGCCCGATCGATCTCACGGAAGTTTTAGCACCAGGATCTCCCGTTTACCGTCTCCAACAGGTACACGGCAATGTCGTACTCAAAACCGATCTATTGCCCCCAGTTGTGGCTCTAGACCCGGAAACAGCTACCCCCACCTATGCCCAGGCCGATGGCTTGGTAGCATCGCGAGATTTTGAGGCGCTGTGGGTTTGCTCGGCTGACTGCGTACCGGCGCTAATTGCTGATAGCGGCACGGGACTCGCGGCCGCCGTTCACGCTGGTTGGCGCGGGACTGCTGCTAAGATATTACCAGAGGCGATCGCTCAACTTGTGGCACAAGGCAGTCAATTAGAAAATCTGAAGATTGCTCTCGGGCCGGCGATCGGTGGAGAGGTTTACCAGGTATCTGTGGAAGTGGCAGCCCAATTGGGAGCCACGATTACTCCTCAGAATGCAGTTGGTGCAACAGCCGACGGCATTCTGGAATTTTTACACCAACTACCCGAATCACCTGTGTTGACCGATCCAGAACCGGGAAAGGTACGGTTGGATGTTCGCCTCTGCAATGCTCTGCAATTGCAGCAGTTGGGAATTAATTCTTCTCAAGTGGCGATCGCTCCTTTCTGTACTTATTCTGACTCGGCTCGCTTTTTTTCCTACCGCCGCGATCGACTAAAAAAAATCCAGTGGTCGGGAATTGTCAGCACATCTAACACAAGTTCCTGCTAAAAGCATTCGGCACAAGGTAAAATTTAAGATTGCCGGCTTAAAAAATCACAATCTAAATAACAATCTTTGGATTGACAAATTTTTATTTCGGAATGCCGAATGCCTTCTACCTTCTAGCCTCGTTTCGTTGCAGCCCTCTCAGGTCTCAAGACGCTGAGTTTTCCGCATACCAAAAAGTTTTGTCAGGAACTCAGGGAGTCAACGCCACGCTCGCTTGTAAGAAATTGCTTTTGGGCTCTGTCATCTGCAATTAAACAGTTTTAAAGTCACGCTTTACAGTGTTGCAGGTCTAACAAGCCTTTATAACCAGGTCTGCACGAACATTACCCCGTAAGGGAGGCTCCAAAAGAGCAAACATTATGCGTACAGGGTTGTAAAATTTGAGATGGTAATTGTCCCATCGAAAGTACATTACAAAAGTACACCAAGTCGAGCAACTCCAAGGCGGTAATGGATAAAGAAAGATTTAAGGCGATTGAAATCGCCGAGCCGTTTCCCTCTCAGGACTAAAGTCGCTGAGTTTCCCACTTACCGAGTGTTTTTATGAGTGAGCAAACTCCCTATCAACTGCTTGAAGTCGATGAAGATGCTTCCTTTGATGAAGTGCAAGAGGCCCGCACCCGTCTAGCCGAGCAGCACAGCGGCGACAAGAAACGTTTGGAATCGATCGAAGTTGCTTACGACGCGATCCTCATGGATCGCCTCCGCCAGCGACAGGAAGGGAAAATAAAAGTACCCGAACGCATCCGCTTTCCCGAACGAGTGGCTCCCCCACCCGCCAGCTTTACTCCATCTGCTCCGTCCGGCAGCCCAGCTTGGTTGCAGCGCCTGATCGATACTCCTAGTCGAGCCGATATTTTGTGGCCGGCTGGAGTTTATGTGGGATTGGGCGGACTGAGTATTTATCCAGCGGCTAACGATTCTTTACTACAGTTGACTCTGGCTCTTGGGGTCGGCTCTTGTCTTTATTTTCTTAATCGCAAGGAACAAAAATTTGGTCGGGCTGTGCTGCTGACTGTGGCTGGCTTGGTTATAGGCTTGGTGCTGGGAGGTCTTATGGGCCCTTTGCTCAGTACGGCATTTATCACAACAGAGAAATTTATCGCTTTGTTTACGTTTTTAATTCTTTGGCTGGTCAGCAGTTTTCTGCGATAGTCGGTTGTCAGTTGACAGTTGACAATTGGCAGTTGACAGTTGGCAGTTGTTAATTATTGTTATTGGTTAATTGTTATTGGTTGGTTCGTAGCTCTTAGGTGTTAGTAGTTAGTTGATTGTTACCAATTACCAATTACCAATTACCAATTACCAATTACCAATTACCAATTACCAATTACCAATTACCAATTACTAATTAACAATAACTAATGACTATTGACTGTTGACTAATGATTGATAACTGTTGACAACTGACAACTGACTAATAACTATCCTAAAATAATCTCAACAGCTTCGCTCAAATTGTTAGCAATTAAATCCGGTTGGTGCATTTCTAGTTGGGTGCGATCGCGAATGCCGCACAAAACACCAATTACCTTGACACCGTGAGTTTTTGCTGCTATAATATCCGCCTCCGTATCCCCCACCATCCAAAGCTCAGAAGCAGGCGGCAGTTCAGCGAGAGCTTTTGCCATCAGCAGGGGCTTATCTTTGACATCCCCGGTTTTGACGTAATCGTTGGGGAGGCAATAGCGACGGTTTTCTGGGAAAAAATGCCCTAAATTGCAGCGGTTGAAAGCCTCGTCTAGTTCCCTGACGCGACGCATAGTCATCACCGCCAAGTCTATTCCAGCGCGCTGCACCTTTTCCAGGGTTTCCACGGCTCCAGGGGCTGGTTTATCGTAAATCAGGAACGGCAGCGTGTGGACAGTTTGACGCCGTTTCTGGGCAAATTCGAGGGCTTGGGCTGCGTCTAATCCTGAGAGAATGCCGATTTCGGTTTCGGGAACCCGCGCCCGCTTCATGTCCCAAAACTCGGCTTTTGGGAGTTCGTGCACTGTTTGGCCCTCACGCTGAGTCTCGGCCAGACACTGCTGGTAAACTCCGTAATAGCGATCGGACACGTCCATAATCGGGCCGTCAAAGTCGGTGATAAGTCTCAGCATTGAGCAGAGTATTTTGAAAATTTTATACAAATTGTTAGAGATTATATCACTTTAATGTCACAGATCCTTTACAAAACTTGACACAAATACCCAGGGGAGGTAGTGTCTATAGGAATGGTGCTAATTAAAGGCAATAGTTTAATTCAACTGTGCCAATCATCAACTGTAGCGGTTGTAACAAATATTATCAGGGAGCATCTCAGTTTTGATTTTGTAGTGCTGTCCCCGCTCGCTTGCTGTTAAAACAAAGCGAGCTCTTAAGCTCTCACTACAACAAAAAAAAGCTTTTTGCCAAAATGAGATGCTCCCTATTATCAGGGAATCTACAATTTAAAATTTGCTGTACAAATACGGCCAACCGCTAGGTATTGTTAATAAATCCAAACCTCAATAGAGGCTGATTTTGACTGCGCTTGCTCACAAAAAAGTTGGTCTAAGTAATAATTTTAAATAAAAAAAAGCTTGGAGAATCCCAAATTTATTGTGTCGATAAATTAGCCAGCGAGAATAGTTGCTGGCATCCAGCAGAATCAAAATTTCTATGAGAAATAGCAAGCACCAAAACAACAACTAATTTTATCTGCTAACCCTAGAGTCTGATGGTTTATAATAACGAGATGCTTCCCAAATTAAGTTTACAGATTAGCTCCCAAAACATTAACAATCTGCTTGACAAATTGTTATCCTTGCGTCGCATTGAATACCTTGCAGTCGATCGGGAACTGAAGATTCAAGAAACATCCTTGAACGTACAAGATTTTGCCCAAATTCCTGATGAATTGGAACAAGGCAAAGATGTGCGCGATAGTTTTCCCGAACTGATCGGAATTGAAGAACTGCTAGACGATATTCTAGAACAACGACAGCCAAGTTTCCAATTAAAATCTGTTACCAGAGTTTTAAATGATGGCTCTTATTTTTATCTAGATTTGTATATTTTTGGTCAGAAAGAGCAGCTCAATCCTGAGAGATTAATTATTTTCTGCGAAGATGTAACAGACACTGCTGCTCTTCAGCAAAGTATGGTTCAAGCAGCCAACGAAAACAGTATTAAAGTCGATTACTTGGCTAACGCTCGCGACTATATTGATAAAATTCTTAACTCCATAAATGATATTTTATTGGTGACAACGCAAGCGGGAGAAATCAAAAAGGTCAATCAATCCACCCAACTATTGTTTGGATATACCGAATCACAATTAATCGGTCAACCAATCTCGATGATTACGGCGGACGAGGAATTATTGCGTCAAGTCAGTCAGCTACCTCTTGAACTAAAAAATGAATCTTGGCATCAAGTAAAAGTAGCTTGTACAACTAAAAAAGGTTCAAAGCTGACAGTTGCATTTTCCTGCTCTACTATTGAGACAAGTATAGAAAGCAAGCACTCAGACAACAAAACTATACAAGATTTTGTCTATGTGGGCAGAGATATCACCGAGCAACAACGGACAAAAAAGCGTCAAGCAGCACAATATGCAGTAGCTCGCATCATGTCAGAATCTGGTTCTTTAGAGAGCGCCACTCCGAAAATTATGCAAGCTATTTGTGAAAGTTTGGGGTGGGATATCGGTGAACTTTGGACGCCTGTGGATGAAAAACATACTAAGTTTGATGCCGAAGATACGCACGATCGAATACCATTTTTGTTTGCTGCACCAGATAGTAACGTTGAAGATATTCTCCCTTTTTTGCTTCGAGTGGGAGTTTGGCGGCGGGGAAGTGAAGTTGGGGAGTTTGTGGAAAATTGCCAGCAGATTACCCTAGAGCCTGGTACGGGTTTACCGGGAATAGTGTGGAACACCGGTTATCCGCAATGGATTACGGATCTTCTTAAGGATGGCAATTTTATGCGATCGCACTTAGCTGCTAAAGCAGGATTGCGATCGGCCTTCGGTTTCCCAATTCGTGCTAGCGGTCAAGTTGTAGGGGTAATGACTTTTTTCTGCCGGGAAAAACAGCCGTCGGATGAAGACTTACTGCAAATGATGGCGGCAATAGGTTCCCAATTAGGACAGTTTGTCAAGCGCAAATATGCGGAGCAAGAATTGCAAGAAGCTGAAGCTTCCATCCGGTTTTTGTACGAGCAAGAAAAACAGCAAAGTGAAAAATTGGCTCAGCAAAATGTAGCATTAGAACAGGCTAAATTAGAATTAGAATCTGCTAATCAGGCATTGCACAGACTCGCATCTGTGGACGGCTTGACTCAGATTGCTAACCGTCGCTGTTTTGACAAAACATTGCAATCAGAATGGCAGCGGATGACTAGAGAGAAACAGCCAGTGTCTTTAATTTTGATCGATTTAGATTTTTTTAAGCTTTACAACGATCGCTACGGGCATCAAGGAGGCGATGAATGTCTCAAAAAAGTTGCTGAAATTTTAGACAGAAACGCTCACCGGGGAGGTGATTTAGCGGCTCGCTACGGTGGGGAAGAATTTGCAGTAATTTTGTCCGGGACTGATGCTAAGGGAGCAATGCGGGTAGCTGAATCAATTCGCAGCGATTTGAATGCTATGGCAATTCCCCACGAAGCTTCAAAGGTAAGTGAGTCTGTGACGGCGAGTATGGGCGCAGCTAGTGCTGTGCCCGCTGCTGAACAATCTTTGGAGTGGTTGATTGGGGAGGCCGATCGCGCGCTGTATCGAGCTAAACTAGAAGGGCGCGATCGGATTGTTTGCGTAGATTCTCAAATACGATGCCAGGGCGAGAAAGGAGTTTTTTCTGATGATTGTGAGAGAAGCTAAAATCGCTGATGCACCTGCAATTGCACAGGTTAATCTCGACACTTGGCGGACAGCTTACCGAAACATCATACCGGCAGATTACCTCGCCAAGCTGTCCTATGAAAAACGAGAAAACAATTGGCAAGAAATCCTGTCAAACGTCAAAAATACTGGCGATTATGTCTGCGTTGCTGAAAATAACTCGGGACAAGTTGTAGGTTTTGCTGCCGGCGGTTGCGAGCGCACGGGCAAATATGTTTATCGAGGAGAATTATTTGCCATCTATATTTTGGAGGAATATCAGCGTCAAGGAATTGGGCGACAACTCGTGCGATCGGTTGCCACAAAATTGGCAGAATTAAGTTTGAACTCGATGCTGGCTTGGGTACTGGGAGACAATTCTGCTTGCAGGTTTTATGAATTTTTAGGAGGCAAAAAAGTGGAGGAACAACAGACAAGTAGAGCTGGAGTTTTAGTCAAAGAAATTGCTTACGGGTGGACGGATATTGCACTGCTGCTCGACAAGGCTGCATGAACTCAAAAGTGGAAGTTTTATCAATCATCGATCAAGCTTCCCCGCTTCATTTGTTCCCGTTCAATTGCCTCAAACAAAGCTCTAAAATTACCCGCCCCAAAACCTCCAGCTTGCACCAGTTTGTCATTAACTAAAGTAACTCGACGCTCAATAATCTCGAAAAAGAAAGTCGGTTCGGCAAAAATTGGCTGGGTAAAGATTTGCAGCAGCATCGCAGCGGGAGTATCTTCTTGCCAATCTGCCAAAACTTCGGAAGCTGCAATTGCTTGCCAATCTGCGGGCAAATAGTTTTGCCGCCGCCGCAATTGCGAGTAATATGTTGGAGGAACTGGCAAAAAAGGCAAACCGCGCGATCGCAAATCGGCAACAACCTGCACAATGCGATCCGTTTGCAAAGCCATGTGCTGAATTCCCGGCCCTCGATTTGCACTCAAAAACTCTTGAATTTGAGAATTAGATGATGCCGGTTCATTAATCGGGAATTGCACCCCACCTTCAGCGTGTACCATAACTTGGCTTCGCAAAGCAGACTTCTCAGTCTGAATATCAAAATTTTGCTGCGGCTCAAAACCTAATATTTTTTGATACCAACTAACCGCACTTGACAAATCGCCAGATTCAACATTTAACACTACATGATCGATCAGAGTCAACAGTGGCGGCCCAGAAGAAGCACGCAGCAGTGAATTCTCGCCAATTCGCTCAACAAGCGTGTGGCTTAAATCTCCCCAGCCAGAGATTTGTGCGAGTTTAAAACCGCCTCCTGCCTTTAGATCTTCTTGAATCGGTTTCAGGATTTTAGCACCTGCCACCTGCGCTCTAGCGATCGCTAATTCGATATTTTTAACCCGAAAGCCCACATCGGCAATCCCCGGAGGATGAAACTCCAACCAAGTAGCAGCGGGACTAGCGGGTGTCAGAGGCGAAGATAAAACAAAACATATATTGCCGCTGCTGACAACCTCAGTGCGAGTGTCGCTGTTGGCATAACCTGCTATTGATTGAAAGCCTAAGTGGCTGACAAACCAGTCGCGGGATACTCGAGCATTTTCAACGTAAAACTGAATGCGGTCAAACTCCATAATCAATAATTGAAAATGGAACGTGAAAAGTTGAAAATCGGCTGATTTTCACGGTTAAATGGCAAGGGAGAGACTGAGAAATGGAGATTTTTCATTGTTTTTTTGTCTAATCGCTTAATAATAACCCAAAAATTGAATATCTTAGCTCCCTCTGAAGGCAGAAATACATCGGCACTTAAAAGAAAGACGGTGTTTGGGATGACTTTGACAGTTGACAGTTGACAGTTGACAGTTGACAGTACGAGCGATCGCTTGCGATATTGTAGGGTGCGTCAGCGATTAGTCTAATTTTCAGGTGGGGAACCAGAAGTGACTGACGCACCCTACTACTTCATTCAGTTGACAGTTGACAGTTGACAGTTGACCTGGGACAGCCAGAGGGCAACCTCTACATGAAAGTCTGAAGATTGGAGTAATGAATCCTCTAATTTTAATTTTTACGCCAAACCCAGAGGCTTTCAACCAATTATTTCTGGTAAATCGTCTGTGGGATACTAGAAGGAATCAGCCATGAGATTTACTCCACAGATAAATCTCGAAGATTGAACTTTTTTCTAAAATCTGGGAAGTATCGAGTTGGGTAAATCAGTGCTATGAAAGCACCATACAAACTCATTTTTTGCGTGTGGAACACCAAACAAATTACTAAAAGAACAAATGACTTTCTGGCTGAATATTAATTTCTAGTGGCACAGCTTGCGGGTCAGAAGCAAGAGCAAACATAATTGCATTGGCAGCGGTTTCGGTACTCAGCATTTTTGACCTATCTACCTTCAAACTCACATTATCCCAAAACGGAGAATCCACCCCACCAAAATAGAATAGCGTAAACTTAATGCCGTAGCGTCGCAGCTCATCTGCCATGCACTTGCTAAAACCAACTACCCCAAACTTTGAAGCACAATAGGCCGTTCCCATCGCCATCGAATGCTTGCCCAAAATCCCGATGACATTGCAGATGTGACCGGATTTGCGGTCTTTCATCACATTTGCGGCTGCTTGAGATGTGTAAAAACTGCCTTTCAAGTTCAAGTCAAGCATCGCATCTAAATCAGCGGGTTCTAACTTGTTCCACTGCTTGAGAATTCCCGCACCGGCAGCGTTTACGAGGGCATCAATTTGCCCGAAATGCCCCGCAGCTTTCTGCATCAGCGTCTCGACTTGCGACAAATCGGTGATATCTGTCGGTACACACAGTACCTCTGTTGTCGAAATTTCGCTGGCTAAAGCGTCTAATTTGGTGCTGTCTCTGGCGGCGAGCACTAGCGTCGCACCCGCGTCGGCGAGTTTTCGGGCTACTGCTGAACCGATGCCGCCAGTCGCACCCACCACAACTACAACTTTGTCCTGCATATCCCTTTACATTTCTTTACGTCCAGATTGTATGATAACTCAAGTTATGGGAATTGGGCGAAGCGAAGCGGAGGGATGGGGAATGGGGCATGGGGCATGGGGCATGGGGAATTGGGAATTGGGAATTGGGAATTGGGAATGGGGAATTGGGAATGGGGAATTGGGAATTGGCAATTGGGAATTGGCAATTGGCAATTGGCAATTGGCAATTGGGCATGGAAAACAAATAACCAATAACCAATAACCAATAACCAATAACCAATAATTAATTTAGGGAAACTTGCCAACCTTTTTCGGTTTTTTTTAATTCGAGAGAAGTGCAGGATTGTAAAAATTTAGGAAACTTTCTACCGAGATTAAACTCTTTAATTATTTGGGTGATTTGTTTGCCGTATTGTTTGTGAAATTCGCTGCCAACATTTGAGAGAAATACAGAATTGTGAGGAGAGTTGTCGGTTAAGTCGCCAACTATTTTGACCAGAGCTTTTTCCAAATCTTCTAAGGAATTGATATCTGTCAAACTTGCTGATGCTGCTTGGTTGTGATTGAGATTTTCTTTGTTGAGTATTGGGGGTGGGGGCGATAATTTAACTTCAAAAAGAGTGACATAAGTTTGAGATGCTTCTGAGGGTTTGTGGAGAACGAAATCTGTGGGATATTTGAGAAATATATCCCTAGTTTTAGTACCTAAGGAATGATTGGCAACAACTTGATTGAGGACTAAGCCGTAATTTTCCCGATACAAAGCTGAAAGTGTAGAAATTTTTATCCACTGAGATGAGGTACGTTGTTGCTCTTTTTTAATTAATTCTTTTAGCTGAATAACTAATTGTTCTACAGGTGTAATTTCCGGTACTGTTACGAGGGAATAGGTTTCCATTTGTCCGGTTTTGCTGTTTAAAATTATGATTTTATCTATTTGCTTGCGGACTTGAAAGACGGTTAGTCCGTGGGCTTGCAGTGTGTTGCTGAGGTGGGTGAGGGCGCGATCGGACGAACAGACAAAAATCTCCTTGGCTGTGGGATAATGTACGAAAATTGAGGCGCCTACTGTTGCCATTTTCAAGTCGGCGCTGTCTTTGCCGGGGGGAACGTGAATCAGTTGATAGCCGCGCTGGTGAAATTCGGCATCTTTTTTGCCCATGCTGCGCCAGTTGGCAAAGGCTACTTTGATTTGGATGGGATAGTGAGAAATTCCTTCGAGGAATTTTTCGGTTTCGATGTTGAGTTGCAAGTTTTCGACATCTAGCAGCAAGATAGCAATGCCGACAGGAAGCGAATTTGTTTGGTGGGCGGTGGGAGTTGGAGGTTTTGCTGAAACTGAGTTTTGTGATTGGGCTGGTGGTGTTTGGGGTACGGCTAGCTGCTGAATTTTGGCAAATAATTTGCTGAATTGAGGTGAATTGATGAATTCGGGAACCAGCAGAATTTGGAGATATTTTTTTGCCGTCAGCAGCAGCAAATCTGTATCGCTGGCTACTTTAAAATTTTTTGTTAATTTTCCAATCAAAACTGACTGAAAAGCAGGTTTGGCCCAGGGGGTTTTCCTGTATTTTTCAGCTATCCATTCGGGATGCTTTTCCTGGATGGATATTAGTGTTTGAGCGATATAACGACTGATGGCGCTGACTGCGACTGATTCTTGAGTCGCCAGCAAGGGAGTTCGATCGGGCATGGCCCTCTACAATGCGGGATGGTGTCTCAATCTATCATAGTGTTAGTTTCTCGCTAGGAGCCGGACGATCGCCCGCCAAATTAAACCGGCGATAATTAAACCCAAGCCTGTCAACCAAATTTGCCTCTCCACCCAGAAAGCTAGAAACAGACATGAAGCCAAGCCCACCCAAGCCAACCATTGCGGGTAAAGCCTTTCGGCGGGGGACAGTTGTAGCGCGGCTGCGTTGGTGATAGCGTAGTAGATCAAAACGCTAAAGGCACTGAACGACCAAGTGGTTTTGACATCGCCGATGAGGATTAAAAGTGCGATCGTAATTTCGACAACCACGACAGCCACATAGGGAGTTGTCCCCGCAGGATTGAGACGCGCCAGGACTCTCGGCATATCCAACCGTCGCCCCATCGCCAGCCACACGCGCGACAAGCCTAAAATTAAGTTCAACAAGACTCCTAGCATGGCAGTAATGGCGCCGACGGCTAGCAGTTGGGAAACTCCGGGAATTGGAAAACTGCGGGCGATGACTTCCAAGGGTGCAGCAGTGGTTGCTGCTTGCAGGGACAATTTATCGGCTCCCCCCGCACCTGCAACAACTACCGCTACCGCCACGTAAAGCACCATTGTCAGCACTAAACTGAAAATTATGGCTTTGGGAATGGTTTTGCTCGGTTCCCGCACTTCCTCGCCCATGGTGGCGATGCGACCGTAACCGGTGTAGGCGACAAACATCAGGGCCGTGGCGTGGAGGATGGAGCCGATCGCGCTATCGTTCTGTAGCGTCGGCATTTCCCACCTGACCTCTGGCAAACCCGCAGCAATAAAGACAGTCAGAGATAAAAGTGTAACTGAGACTATGGCAGTATTCGCGATATTCGATCGCCTGATGCCGGTCAAGACAATTAAAGTTAGGGCGGCCAGGGCAATTAATGCCGTTAGGATGAGATAAGTGCGATCGGCTACACCAAGTGCACTTAAAAAATACCCCGCAAAACCCAAAGCAGCAGTAGCAGCCGAAGCCGTTTTAGCTACAAGAAACATCCAGCCGGCAGTAAAACCCAGCCAAGGATTGAGATATTTGTAACCATATTCATAAGTACCGCCGCTAACAGGATGATTCGCCGCCAACTGAGCGCTGTTAAGACCATTGCAAACAGCAACTAAAGCAGCAACAGTCACAGCCCAAATCACTCCCGGCCCCGCAATTTCCGTAGCTATCCCGATACTCACAAATACTCCCGTGCCCACAATCGAGCCGAGGCCCATGAGAGTTGCACCGAAAACACCTAATTCTCGCTTTAACAGAGAGGGAGACATAATTACACTAGGGTTAGTTTAATACAAATATGTGCCTGGAGACACCATCATGCTTATTGTTCAGGACTTTCCTGCGGGGTTCGGAAACCGAGTTTCTTTCTGGATAGCTCGTTACCAAACTTAATAGTTATCTGTAAGCCTTGCGAACAATTTGGGTGGCTGCAAAACTTTTAAACGTCCTAATTCTTGGTATAAAATAGCTCATCATTCCAGCATTGTCGTGGTGATTTTACTTGGGAATCATGTAGGAAATCACCGTTGATCGCTTGTGGTGAACAAGATATTTTGTACTTAGCGTTTAGGATATGTAAAGATGTCCGACATCATAGTAACGGTTAACAGAATCATAATTTATGAAACTGACGGATTTTTTTGAACGGACTTACGTGGTGAATTTGCCAGAGCGCCAGGATCGCCGCCGTGACATTACCAAGGAACTTGCCAATGTGGGGATTTCCTTGGCAACTAATAGTGTTGAGATTTTCCCAGCGAGTCGTCCAGAGACGGCGGGTGAATTCCCTAGTATCGGAGCGTGGGGCTGCTTCCTGAGCCACTTGAGCATTTTGAAACACGCCAGACAGCAAAACTTGTCCAACGTTTTGGTCATGGAAGATGATTTAGCAATTTCTCCAACCCTAATCGCTCAGCAATCGGCGTTAATCGAACAACTGCAAGGGCAGGATTGGGGGATGGTCTACTTGGGGCATTATTTGACGGATAGTAATTTACCCAAGGTAGATCCGAATGGGCGATCGTCCGAAGCAGCAGTGCTGTTAAAACCATACACTCGGGCGATTCAAACCACCCATTTCTATGGTGTAAACGGACAAATTCTCGATCGGCTGATAGCTTTTCTAGAACAAGTGCAACAGCGTCCCAGCGGACATCCCGATGGCGGGCCCATGCACGTAGACGGCGCCTATTCGACCTTCCGTGCCCAAAACCCAGATATCACGACGCTGATTGCAGAACCAAATTTAGGCTGGCAACGCAGTTCTCGCAGCGACATCAATGCGAGTGCCTGGTATGACTACGTACCCTTAGTCCGCGATGTGGCAAATGCCGCCCGTGGCGCTAAGGTTTGGTTGTCCAACAAGTAAATGGAGGTTTGAAAATCTAATTAAATTGCTCGACCAAGCTGGCCATTGGTTACTGTTGTCTTGGAGTAGCGAGGAGAAGTGAGAGCTTCAATAACATCAATTGTAGCTATTTACAGCTAGTTGAATATCCGCACAAGTACCGAGAAACCTGTTGTTTTTCGGGAGTGCTTCCAGAATAGGGGTATACTGCATCTCACTTTTGCAAAAAGTATTTTTTCTTTTAGTGTGAGTTCGCAAATGCTTGCCAGATAATAAAAGCAAGCGAAAAATTGCGAACTCGCACTATAAAATGCAAAACGGAAGCATCTCAGTTTTGCATTTATTATAGTGCTGTCCCCGCTCGCGTATTTTACACTACGCGAGCGGGGACAGCACTATAATAAAAAATGCTTTTTACAAAAATGAGATGCTCCCATCCAAAACAGAGATGCTCCAATTTAAGTATCAACCGAAGCGACCTTGAATGTAATCCCTCGTACTAGAATTACTGGCAGAAGTGAAAATCCGGCTTGTCGGCCCAAATTCCACCAAGCGGCCGATGCGACTTTCATCAGTATTAAAGAAAGCCGTATAATCAGAAACCCGAGCCGCCTGCTGCATATTGTGCGTTACAATCACCACAGTTAACTGTTCCCGCAGAGTTTGAAACAACTCCTCAATCTTCATAGTAGAAATCGGATCGAGAGCAGAACAAGGCTCATCCATCAGTAAAATTTTCGGTTTAACAGCCAAAGCGCGAGCAATACAAAGTCGCTGTTGCTGTCCGCCCGAAATTCCCTGAGCCGACTTCTTCAAATTATCTTTCACCTCATCCCAAAGCGCCGCACTTTTCAGGGCAGATTCCACAATTTCGTCTAACTCTGCTTTGCTTTTTCGACCAAAAATGCGGACTCCGTAAGCAATGTTATCGTAAATGCTCAGCGGAAAAGGATTCGGTCTTTGAAACACCATGCCAATTTGGCGGCGCAAACTATTAATATTTACCTTAGGACTGTAAATATCCTGTCCAAAAAACTCAACCCTGCCTTTGATTTGAACTTTTCCCTCCAATTCGCCGATGCGGTTGAGAGCTTTCAGAAAAGTTGATTTGCCACAACCTGAAGGGCCGATAATCGCCGTCACTTGCGGGTGAGGGATATTCATCGATAGATTTTCGAGAACTTTGTGAGTGCCGTAGTAAAAGCTCAAGTCCTGAACCCGCAATGCTGGCATAGCATTGGGGTCGATTTCAGGAGTCGTATCTTCGAGGAATTGGTCGCTATATTTTTCAGCTTTTAAGTTACTTTTGGATTTCATTATTTGGAGTTTTTCTAGTGTGAGCAGTAGATTTTTAGTAGATGCAGAATATGGCCTGATGGCTTTATTTAGTTAGGTGTTCTATCTATGCACTTGTTTCGTAAATCACGGATATATTGATACATAAACCGCAGATTTAAGGCAGATAAACAGAGATAAACGCAGATATTTTGAAGAGAGGAAAGAGAATGAATGCAATCTTGTCTAACATTAATCCGTTAAATACATTACATCCCATACGGTTGCCGAACTTCCTTCTCAAGCAATTTACCGATTTTGCAAGCGTTTGCGAGTGACGGCACGAGAAGCTAAGCTGGTGAGCAAAACCATACCCAAAAGGACAGAAGCAGCAGTCCACGCCAATTCGTTCTGCTCCTTGTAAGGAGAGCTGGCGTAACTGTATATTAATACAGACATAGAAGGAGTCGGAGTTAGCAGTGTCTCGGGAATTTCTTGGATTTTTGCCATGGTTTCTGCGCCGACGGGAGACTGAACTATCTCGCCCAATTTCTCAACTAAAGGAGGCCAAAATTGGCTGGACAAGGCAGTTACGATTAGCGGTGCAGTTTCGCCGGCGGCGCGGGAAGCTGCGAGTAAAATGCCTGTGGTAATAGTTGGAAGTGCTGAGGGAATAATAATCCGAAACATTGTTTGAAAGCGTCCGCCTCCCAAACCAGCAGAAGCGAGGCGGTAAGAAGCAGGCACTAATTTTAATGCTTGTTCTGTTGTCAGCGCTACAACCGGCAGCATGATAATCCCCAGCGCGAAACCGCCGGCCAATCCTGAGAATGACTTAGTTGTCACAACAATTAAAGCGTAAGCAAACACGCCGACAACAATTGAGGGAACGCTACTTAGAATGACGGTGATAAAGCGGATAGTATTTGCTATAGCTTTATTGTCTCTGCCAAACTCTGACAGAAATATTCCGGTCATTACGCCGATTGGCACGCTCAATAATGTGGCAATTCCTACCATTAATGCTGTGCCGAGAATCGCATTGGCAAAGCCGTTGGGCTGGTCTTCAACTCCGACGGGTGCGGGTAGAGACACTAGCACTTCCCAACTCAAATGTGTCAGTCCCTCGCCCAAGATTTTGTACAAAATAGCGAACAAAGGCAGCAGAGCCAGACCTGTGAGAGAGAATGCTATAACTGTCATTCCCCGGCTGAACAAATTTCGGCTCAGCGACAGCGAATTGTTGATTTCTACATCTAGAATATTGTGGGACTTTTGTGTTTGAGTCATGGTTAATTCTTAGCTCCCTTAACGCCGATTAGCTGCACCAGCAATACTGCGACTGCGTTCACCAATAGGGTAATCACAAATAGAATTAGGGCTAAATACATTAAAGAGCCGATGTGCAGTTCTTCTTGAGCTTCCCGAAATTGACTTGCTAAAACAGCGGGGATTGAGTAGCCGGGAGCTAATATAGATTGGTTGATTTGAATCGAGTTGCCGATTACCATTGTGACTGCCATGGTTTCGCCCAATGCGCGTCCCAATGCTAAGATAGTCGCTCCGATAATTCCCGAACTTGCTGCTGGTAATAACAGCTTAAATATGGTTTCCCAGCGGGTAGCGCCCAGTGACATTGAAGCACTTCGCAAATCTACGGGAACTGCCATCAAGACATCGCGGCTGATGGCGGCGACTGTCGGCAAAATCATAATCGATAAAAGTATGCCGGCGGGCAGCATTCCCGGCCCAAAAGGTTCGCTGCTGAATAGGGGAAACCAGCTAAAATTGTTGAACAGCGACTGCTGTAAAGGCAGCAGGAAGGGAATTAAGACGAAGATGCCCCACAGGCCAACGATGACGCTGGGAATGGCTGAGATTAATTCAACCATGAATCCTAAGGGCGATCGCACCCAAGCAGGCAAAAAGTTCTCGCTGGTAACGATCGCGACTGCAAGTCCTAGAGGAATTGCTATGATAATGGCGATCGCAGAACTAACTACCGTACCGTAAATAAACGGCAGAGCCCCAAACTGCAACTCACCGATATCCCATTTGGGATTCCACAAAAACTCCAGTCCAAATTTGCTAATAGCCGGCCAAGCATCCTTAAAAATTATCTCGCTCATCCAAAACAGCGTACCCGCCGTGGCTATAGCAAAAGCCCATACAAATCCTGTAAATCCCGACTCCAGCCACAAACCTTCACCCTTCGTATCAGTCAAGTCTACGTGGGTGGTGATTCCAGCAGACTTCCGAGTTGATTTTTTCGATTTCTTTGAATAATTGGTCATACCCAAGTTATGGCGTAAACAGCGAAATCTTTGATTAATGAAATAGATAGCATAGTGCCTGCACCTTAATAAATGCAATGTATGAGTTTTGAGCCATACAATTAACTCAAAACTCATAACTCCCTGAAAATATTTTAATTAACCTTTAGCAACCACACTCTGATTCACTGCTTGAATCACCTTTTGAGCTGTAGCTTGCGGAATCGAGGTAAACTCTAATTGTTTGTTCAAACCTTGACCTGTAGTCATCACCCAATTAACCATCTTTTTAATAGCATCTGCTTTCGCAGCAGGATACTGTTTGTAGATTAACAACCAAGTCAAGCCAACAATCGGATATCCATCATTAGGATTTCCTTCAACCAAGCGGAAGTCTGCCGGGTATGTTTCCCCTGCTAAAGCTTTTTCGGCTTCTGCCAAGTTAGCGTCTACAAATCTGCCAGCTTTATTTTGAATAAACGCTGTTTGCAGCTTGTTTTGTCGAGCAAAAGTATCTTGAACGTAGCCAATTGCACCGGGTGTTTGTTTCACCAAACCTGCTACGCCGGGGTTTCCTTGGCCGCTGAGGGGGCCACCGGGCCAACTCGGTTGAGCGGCACCCTTGATGCTGCTGCCAATAGCCTGCAAGTGGTTGCTAAAAATAAAGCTAGTACCGCTGCTGTCTGCCCGCACAACTACTCGAATGGCAGTATTTGGCAAATTTTTAGCTTGTCCAGAAATCCCTGCGATTTTCGCATCATTCCAGCGGGTAATTTTGCCTTCAAAGATGCCTTTCATGGCATCGGCACTCAGCCTGACATTGTTAACTCCGGGCAAGTTATAGACAACTGCAACCGCGCCGCCGGCTGTCGGAATTGCCATGACGCCACGGCTTACCTGAGAGATTTGTGCAGAAGTCATCAGCGCGTCGCTGCCTGCGAAATCCACAGTACCTGCAATTAATGCTTTGATACCAGCGCCGGATCCTGTACCTTCGTAGTTTACAGTAATTTGATTTGCGCTTCTCATCTGAGAGAAGTAGCGATCGTACAAAGGTTTAGGGAAAGTTGCTCCCGAACCGTTTAATGTTACCGCAGCTACAGCGGAAGTAATCAAACTTAGGGAAAATGTTGCTACTGCTAGGGTAACGATAAAGCCACGTCGCCAGCCTTTAGTGAAGAAAACCATAACTCCTCGTCCTTAAATAATTAGATAGCAGACTTTGCAAATCTATGACCTAGGATAGACTGAATTTCCCAGTAAAAACAGCTACTATAATAAGCTTGTTTTAAATTATGATTAAAGTTAGGTTAAGCTTTTTATGATTCAAAAATGAGAGCAATAACAATAATCTTTCCTTAATCTCTGGTTAACATTAGATTAAAAAGATTAGGAAGTAGCGTTAGCGAAGCCATGGAAGAGGATCGCTCTTCGATCGTCCTTATTATTTTCTTAACTTTAGGTGTCGATCGCAGTTCAATGTCACAAAATTTGAAATTTCGACCATCCTGGATGCAACTGGCATTCTAATACGGGTTAATTTTTAGGTATGTAGTTGCGCTTCAGCGCTCTTTTCTATATCAAAGAGCGCTGAAGCGCAACTACATACCTTTGGACAATTCCTCACGGGATAACTACCGTTTGGGGACACCGTGCGTACTTTCCGCGCATTTGCGACTCGATCCCAAACAGCCCGACGGCCATCATAATAAATAGATAACGTTAACAAATCTTAAAAAAATGGCTAGAGACTTGCGAGGCTTCCTCAAACTGCTAGAAGACAGAGGACAACTGCGCCGGATCAGCGCTTTAGTCGATTCCGACCTAGAAATTGCCGAAATTTCCAATCAAATGCTAGTCAAAGGCGGCCCCGGATTGCTGTTTGAGAACGTCAAAGGGGCAGAATTCCCCGTCGCCATTAACCTGTTGGGCACGGAAGAACGGGTTTGCTGGGCGATGAACATGGAAAAGCCGATCGAACTTGAAGAACTCGGCAAAAAATTAGGTATGCTACAACAGCCCAAACCGCCGAAAAAGATTTCCCAAGCGATCGAATTTGGCAAAGTGCTGTTCGACGTAGTGAAAGCCAAACCAGGCCGCGACTTCTTCCCAGCTTGTCAGCAAGTGGTATTTGAGGGAGAAGGCGTCGATTTGAACAAAATCCCGATGATTCGCCCCTATCCGGGAGATGCGGGCAAAATTATCACCCTCGGTTTGGTAATTACCAAGGATTGCGAAACGGGTACGCCGAATGTGGGCGTTTACCGGTTGCAGTTGCAGTCAAAAAACACGATGACTGTACACTGGTTATCGGTGCGGGGCGGCGCGCGGCACTTGCGGAAAGCTGCACAAGCTGGTAAAAAGTTGGAAGTTGCGATCGCCCTGGGAGTTGACCCACTGATCATCCTAGCCGCAGCAACCCCAATTCCTGTAGATTTATCCGAATGGTTATTTGCCGGACTTTACGGCGGTTCCGGCGTAAGTTTAGCGAAGTGCAAAACAGTAGATTTGGAAGTACCCGCAGACTCGGAAATCGTGTTAGAAGGAACGATTACACCGGGGGAAGTGTTACCCGACGGGCCTTTTGGCGATCACATGGGTTATTACGGCGGTGTGGAAGATTCGCCGCTGGTGCGATTCAATTGCATGACACACCGCAAAGATCCGATTTATTTAACGACATTTAGCGGGCGGCCACCGAAAGAAGAGGCTATGATGGCGATCGCGCTGAATCGCATTTACACTCCTATTTTGCGGCAACAAGTATCGGAAATTGTCGATTTCTTCCTACCAATGGAAGCGCTGAGTTATAAAGCTGCAATTATCTCGATCGATAAAGCTTATCCCGGTCAAGCGCGAAGAGCTGCTTTAGCATTTTGGAGTGCATTGCCGCAGTTTACTTACACCAAGTTTGTGATTGTTGTCGATAAAAGTATCAACATTCGCGACCCGCGTCAAGTAGTCTGGGCAATTAGTTCTAAAGTCGATCCAGTTCGAGATGTATTTATCTTGCCGAATACGCCTTTTGACACGTTAGATTTTGCTAGTGAAAAACTTGGTTTGGGAGGCAGAATGGGGATTGATGCTACTACGAAGATGCCGCCAGAAACCGAGCACGAATGGGGTAAACCTTTGGAATCCGATCCGGATATGGCGGCGATGGTTCAGCGGCGTTGGGCTGAGTATGGTTTGGCTGATTTGAATTTGGGTGAAGTCGATCCGAATTTGTTTGGATATGAGATGAAGTAGGGAAACGGCAATGCCGTATCCGGCGCGGGGAGAAGGGGAGAGTGAGAATTTCTCCCTTTTTTTCTGGAATTTGATAAACTGGAATTACACAAAGCGTATATGTCATGCTGAGTAAAACGCCAAGAATTAAAGAGGAGGAGGCATGAGCAAATTAATATGCACGTAATTACCCGCAAACGGCTTAATGAGTTTGCTAAACTTCATCCAGATACACAAAATGCCTTGGTTCAGTGGTACAAACTTGTCAAACAAAATGAATTTGCGACCTTCGTTGAACTCCGCGAACTATTTCCGTCTGCCGATCGAGTAGGGAAATTAACTGTATTCAACCTAGGAGGAAATAAAGTTCGACTCATTGCTGCTATTCATTACAATCGGAACAAAGTCTACATTCGGGCTGTATTAACTCATGCAGAATATGATGAAGAGAGGTGGAAAGAATGATGCAAAATCTTGATATCGATCGAACAATTGCTGCTTGGTCATCTATTGCTAAAACGGTTTTTGTCCCTTGCACGGAAGAAGAATACGAGCATTTAGTCGAGCTTCTAGATAGTCTAATCGATCGAATCGGCGAGGATGAAAGCCATCCCCTTGCTTCGATGATGGACGTTATTAGTGTCTTAATTGAAAACTATGAAGCTGAACATATTCCTGAGTTAGAAGAGGTTGCGTAACCTACTATTTCACATGGACTTATGCACTCCGACAAAGAAACCGGGTTTTTACCGAGTCTTTGCACTGTCGCGAATTAGTCTCGTAAAAACCCGGTTTCTGGGTTCCTATGCGTAAGTTATATTATATTCTAAAGTTTGTGTCACAATTGAGGAACGATCGATTAATCCTACTGACGAACAAGCCCAAGCCTGTCTGCGCGTCTGCCAGATGTTCTCTAGCTACTACCGAGATATTCAACTATTCCGTTTTAATGCTCGAACCAGAGAAGTATATATTTTCGTAAGTGATGAGCTGCAAGTAATCGTATCTAGTAATGGATTTTGGAGGTTTTTGGATGAAACCGAACTTTGATGAAATGAGCAGATCCGAATTAAAAGCTTATGTCCTATCGCATCGGGATGATGATGAAGCGATTCGGATATTTTTTGGTCGTCGCAATCCCCCAGATTCAAAAGCGACATGGTACGGGCCGATGACTACTCCTGAAGGTTTACCCATTGAAGAAAATATTCGCATCGCTGAGGAAGCAATTAAGCAAAGAGTTGAAATCGATCGCGAAAAACAACAACAACGGGAAAAAGCACAGGAATATCGATTACGCCAAACATTAGAACGGGAAATTGAGGCTAAACTTCGATCGCAAATTGAATTAGAAGTGGAACAGAAGTTGCAGGAAAACTTAGAAAAAGAAATTGAGGCTCTGATAAGTGCGATCGCCCAATTTTTAGCATCAACTAGCGGGTTTTCATCAAGATTGGCAGGGTCGATTCCCTGCGGGATAGCTACGCTTCACGCACTTTTGGCAATTCGTGCCGGAATTGAGGATTTTGGAGATTTTGAGGATTTGCGGAATTAAGTGCGATCGACACTTACGCGTTGCGGCAGAGAAACCGGGTTTTTTCTGAGTCTTTGCACTGCGGCGAATATGCTGGAAAAAACCCGGTTTCTGGGAATGAGGGCGATCGAATAGGTTTATATTAGGTAAGTAATCTTTTTAGGTAATGCTATGTACGCGGTCAAAATTCAAAAAGTTGGAGAGTCTTTAGTCATAACTCTGCCTGAAGAAGTATTGCAACAACTCAAAATCGGTGAGGGAGATAATCTTTTCCTCACAGAAACTCCTGATGGAATTCAACTCACTACCTGCAATCCTCAAATCGATAAAGCAATGAAAGCTTATAGGAAAGTCAGCGAAAAGTATAAAAATGCGCTGCGGGAACTTGCTAAATGAGCGAACCATTTTGGATGGGAGAAGAAATAGCAACAATCATTCATGCAGATCAAATTGCTCAGCATGGGGGTAGTCCGGGAATTAGAGACGACAATCTTCTCTCAGGTAGTTTAGCCAGACCGAGGCATCTATTTGGCTATGGTGAACCGACTTTGTTTGATTTAGCAGCAGCCTATGGCTATGGCTTGACAAAGAATCACCCCTTTATTGACGGAAATAAAAGAACAGCGTTTGCTGTGATGGCAACTTTCCTGGAAGTAAATGGATATTCTCTTGAGGTTCCTGAGATGGAAGTTGTGGGTATAATGGAACGCTTAGCATCTGATGGGGAAACCCAGGATACGTTAGCGAAGTGGTTGGAAGAAAATTCTGTTCAGTCTGTTGATTGAATTATATTGCAAGTTACGGTCTTCCCATAGCGGGTTTTTATAGGGAATACCTGTTCTTTTGGAGACTTCTGTCAGATTCCAACCCTTTTCTTGAGCAAATTCCCGAACTCGCAGCCTAATTCGTCCCATATTCCCGCTGACAAATCAGTTTATTCCTCCAAAATCTCAACCAAATCTTCGATCGCAATATCGAACGCACGGGCCAATTTGTTCAAAGCCGTATAATCGACAGTTGCCAACTTGGGAGAATGGGCATAACTTCTAACGGTACTGTAAGGAATGCCCGATCGCTCAGAAACCTCTTTAAGCGTCCAACCCTTCTCTTGGGCTAGTTCTCGAACCCGCAACCGAATTAACCCCATTTTCCCGCTAACAAATCAGTTTAATATTCCAAAATTTCTACTAAATCCTCGATCGGAATCTCAAATACACGGACTAATTTGTCCAATGCCGTGTAGTCTACAGTTGCCATACCCGGAGAACTGGCATAGGTGGCGATCGTAGTATATGGAATGCCTGTTCTGTTGGAGACTTCCCTGAGAGTCCAACCCCTTTCTTGAGCAAGTTCTCGAACTCGCAGTCTAATTCGTCCCATTTGGCCCTTGACAATTACGAGTAGTCGTAATTGTATGAATATACAGTCAATAGCGATCGCCCTCAGACCTGATAAATCAAGAGCGATCGCCTTTCATTCACCACCCACAAAAGTGGGAAGGATACTCCTATGATACCAAAACAACCGACATATCGCGATCGACTTCAACCTTGGCATCTAATTCGCCACCTCCCCAAGTGTCAGCGGTTAACAGTCGCCCGCTTCGCCCGTCGCCGCGATGCCGAATCTTACCTAAACGCACTGCGCCGCTTAATGCCCGCAGTCCCGCATACAATTGTTTTCGTGAATGCGGTGTCTGTGTTAGATGAAAACAGCGTGCCAATTCCGATGCAATTGCCGATCGAAGTTTAATGCGATCGAACTGATATCTTGCATTTGTTGCCAGATTCCGGCGGGGGTTTAAACCCCCGACGGACTGTTGGAATAAGTGCAAAATGTGCGATCGACAAATCCGTTTACTGTTCCAAAATCTCAACTAAATTGTCGCAAATTCAAACCCACGAGCCATCTTGTCCAAAGCTGTATAATCTACAGTTGCCATACCCTGAGAATTCCCAGGAAAAAAGTCAGCATTTGAGATTACTGCACTTAGACGCGCCATAGCCACTCACTTATCAATAAGTTCCCAAAGCCGCGTATCGTAAGTCACCTCTGAATTAAGAAAAACAGGCTTTAACTTGTATTTGTATTCTTTTTCAAGCCTCTCTTGAAGTTTCTCACTGGGAAGAAATGCAAACAAATTGCTGTAACTTTTAGGACGCCCAGCAAGCTTAAATTGATCTCCCCACAGAATTTTCACTTTCGGATCGAGCCGACGGCTCAAAGGAATGAGTTCACCGATCGGAGTATCAGTAATCAACAGCGGAGAATTGGCTTGATTTACGATGCGGGCTATAGGAATAGTGAATTTGCCTTGATCCAGACCTTTATTCCACCAAACTTCTGCTTGAGAACTCAGGGTGCAAGACAGGACTCCAGCCGAAAACACTCCTATTGCAACCAACTGCCAAAACTTCTGCCGCCAGGTATTAACAGTAGAAGAAGTAATTTTCGTTGTCAGCAAATAAGCCACAGCCAACTGCAAACCTAGATAAGTAGGAATTAGATATCGAGCGTAGCCTGAGAGCCGCCGTCCACCTAAAATTAAATCTCCCATCATCAGAGGCACGGATGTAAAAATAATCAAAGCCAAGATGAAAGCGTAAATCGGTTGGGAAGTGTGGCGGCAGACAAAATAAATCGAATATGCCACTAAAAGTAATAAAAATAAAATCACAGGAATCGCAGGGAGCATCTTTTTGAATGAGCTCATCGCATCAATATTTATATCAAAAAAAATCCTGCTACTATTCCCGATCCACCTTGCCATTAAAGATGTCAACGCTATTTTAGGTTCTGGTTGCAGCAGGCTTGGATTAGCGTGCAGAGGTCGGCAATAAATGATGGTCAAATACCAGATTAAACCTGCGATTAGCGTGACTGCAAAGGCGATAGCATAAGAAAAAGTGGTTTTACTCAATCTCACTTTTTCAATTATAAGTAGATAGATTCCATGTGCTATCAAAACAAGTAAACCATAAAGATGAGTGTAAATGCTGACTACTGTAATTGCTGTATAAATTCCCCATTGCAGGTTAGTTTTAAGTCGCATAGCCCGCAGCAAAACCGCACTGGATAGCAAAGTTAACACAGTCAACAAAGAATAGGGTCGTGCTTCCTGAGCGTACAGCACGTGGATGGGCGAAACCGATATCAATGCCATTGCTACCCATCCCACCATGGGAGACTCAAACAATTCCAGGCAGAGCCAATAAGCGCAGGGAAACTGTAGTAAACTAATCACAGCAGGCAAGCTTCTCATGGCTGTAACGCTAGTTCCAAACAATTTAGCCCAAAATCGCGCTATCAGAAAATAGAGTGGTGGCAGTTGACCTTCTTCTGCTGCTAAACCCTTAATAGTATCGATTTCGTTATTTTTATTATTAATGCTCTGATATTTCAGTAAATCTTGGCTAGTGACTGCTGGCCCATTGAATACTTGCTCCTGAACAGATTTCCCTGAGTAGCCAGACACTCGCAAGGAAGTGTAAGTTTCATCAAACCAGTAGAATTTGCGATCGATATTGACAACTCTAAAAAATATGCCCATCACCAACAGCACAAAAAGTAAAAACCGCAGCCCAGTTACAGGTAGTCGCCAATTATTACGATTCATTAAATATCTCCTTGAACAGGACTTAGGCACAGCCCCTACATATAGGGTGAAATAAGGGGCAATCCGCTGTCGTTGACTTACACCTGGCTATGGTGCGTAAGTGCTACTGGAAGCTATTCGCGCATTATTGCATTATCCTAGTCTGCAATAAAAAATCATGCAACCTCTATGGACTAGAGATGCTATGCCAATTGCAGAAAATATTTACATAAGTCAGGAAGCTAGTCGCCCAAAAGCTGAATGAGATAGAGAAAAATTAAAAATTAAATAGTTAACCGAAAAAGTTTTGGTTAAAGAGAGGGAAGGGTGCATCTGGTTTTTGAAGCCTGAAGAAGCATGACCGCATATAAGTTATTAGTTATCATCTCCTATTTTCTGCGGTCATGCTTCGCCCCTACGGATATATTCGCTTGCATTGAGATGCACCCAGAGGGAAGAGGGAAAATGTGTTGATTCTGAATAAAACAATATCAATTTAGTTGAAGAATCGGAGATTGAACAGTTATCTTGAGCAAATTATATAACTTGCAACGGAATTAATTCCAGGTTGCCACCTAAAAATTAGTTTACTGTTCTAATATCTCAACCAAATCCTCGATCGCAATATCGAACACCCGAGCCATCTTATCCAAGGCTGTATAGTCTACAATTGCCATACCTGGAGAATTGGCATAGGTGACGATCGTGGTATAGGGAATACCTGTTCTTTTGGAGACTTCTGTCAGATTCAAACCCCAGGCGGACTGTGGCAATAAATGCAAAATGTGCGATCGCCCTAATTGTTCCAAAAAAGTCTTGCTAAACTATAAATAGACTTAAGTCAAGGAGTCAAATCAATGCCATCTCCCTTTCCCGGTATGGATCCGTATTTAGAGCATCCAGAACTCTGGCCTGCCCTACACCACTGGCTAATTATTGAAATTGCCAGATTGTTATCTCCACAACTACGTCCTAAGTATTTAGTGTCTGTAGAAGTGAGAATGTATGAAACCGCTGACGACAATTTATCAATTGGCATTCCTGATGTAAACGTAATTCAGCCAAGAACCACAACCGAATTAATAACATCAAACGTAGCCGTTGCAGATCCACCAACACAACCATTAACAGTGAATATTCCCATGCCATACCAGGTTCGGGAAGGCTATTTAGAAATTAGAGAAAGGGGAAACCAAGAATTAATCACCCTCATTGAAATTCTCTCGCCTAGCAATAAACGCACAGGAAAAGGACGACAAATGTACGAAAAAAAGCGAGAAGAGATTTTAGGTAGCCGCACTCATTTAATTGAAATAGATTTATTGCGGCGCGGTGAAAAAATGCCAGTTATTGGTAATGACATTGAAAGTCACTATAGCGTTTTGGTGTGTCGGGGAAATCGCCGCCCCAGAGCAGATTTGTACGCTTTTAACGTGCAGAACCCGATGCCAGCTTTTCCTTTGCCACTGCGATCGGGTGATACGGAACCTGTAATCAATTTACAGGAGTTATTCACTGAAATTTACGACGTAGCAAGTTACGATCTCAAGATAGATTATCGTAACTGGGAAGTCATACCAGCGCTGTCAGAGGCTGATACAATTTGGGCTGACGCTTGGTTGCGCGATCGAGGATTGCGATGAATGTCATTGCGAGTCCTTGAATATCATTGCGAGTCCTTGAATGTCATTGCGAGCTCTTAGCGAAGCAATCGCAGAGCCCAAAGATTGCTTCGCTAAGACGCTCGCAATGACAACATATTTTCAAGAACAATGACACCATATTCTAATGACACCATATTCTAAAATTGCTCGATCGCTAAACATCTTGGCTTTGCATCAACCGCTGCTTCAAACGCGCCGGATCTCCCCGATCGACAACCTGGCCTTTTTCCAACAAAAAAGCCCCATCACAATAATTCAACTCATCCAAACGGTGAGTCACCCACAAAGCCGTAATCCCGCGATTTTTCACCAACCGCTGCACCGCCGCCACCAAATCCAACTGAGAATCAGGATCTAACAAAGCCGTAGGTTCATCCAACAGCAAAATTTCGCAATGACGGGCGATCGCCCCAGCCAAAGCAATCCGCTGCTTCTGGCCCCCACTCAAAGCATAAATCGGCCGCCGTTGTAAATCCAGCAAATTCACCGCCTCCAAAGCCTCAGCCACCCTCTGGCGCACCTGAAGATTAGAAAGCCTTTCCTCAACCAAACCAAAAGCCACATCCGCACCCACCGTCGGCATTACCAACTGGTGATCGGGATTTTGGAACACAAAACCCACGCGCCCGCCCAGATCAATTTCGCCCGATTGGGGGTGCAGCAGCCCAGCCATCAGCCTCAGCAGCGTAGATTTGCCGCTACCGTTAGTACCCAAAAGCATCCAAAACTCACCCTTGGGTACATCCAGAGAGCAACCTTGCAAAACTCGATCGCCCGACGGCCAGCAAAAACCCAAATCCCGCACAGCAACCGCTGACTGGCCCATATCGGCGCCCACACCCCCAGCCCTCATTCTGCCAAAGTCATCGAAACAAAACCCGGTGCTCTTCCCGTAGAAGCACTTCCCGATTTCTGAGAAATCACCACCCCAGAAATCTCGCTGCTGAGAACAGCTACCTTTTTCTCAGTATTTTTCTCACAAGTAAGTTCCAAAATTTGCGGTTGGGAGTTACGCATTGCCTCTAAAACCTGCTGGTAAACAGCCTCAGCGTCCTCCACCGATTTCCGCTGCACCGACAGCGAGACGGGCGTGTTCTTCACAATCATGTCAATGCTGAACATATAGTCTTAAAAACCTAAGTTTGGAACTCTACCCTCAGTATATATATAGGACAGGACTTAGGACAGGACTTACGCATCAAGACTCAAAAAACCCGGTTTTTTACTTTTCCGACGGGCTGTAACAAAGTATTGCGGTAAAAAACATCGCTTGCTGTAAGGGCGCTGTCCCCGTGCCGGCAAGGATTCCGGGTTTATTCGAGAACTTAGAGGACTTCCCGAACCAGTCAAGATCCCGAACTTCTTGAAGAAATGCTTGCCATTGTAAAGAATTACCCCTATAATCTTAAATACGGTAAAGAAAAGTAAACTCTGTTCATAATTCAACCCATTTTCTGTTAAGCAGATCAACATTTGGGCAATAATGACTAGAGACAAATCCGTCGTAATTATATCTATTTGGAGATTAGCGTAATGACAATCGCAGTCGGACGCGCCGAGAACGAAAGAGGCATCTTTGATGTACTCGACGACTGGCTCAAGCGCGATCGTTTCGTCTTCGTAGGCTGGTCTGGCATCCTGCTATTCCCCTGCGCTTACATGGCAATCGGTGGCTGGTTAACCGGCACCACCTTCGTTACCTCTTGGTACACCCACGGTTTGGCAAGTTCCTACCTCGAAGGAGCCAACTTCCTCACCGTAGCAGTCTCCACCCCAGCCAACAGCCTCGGACACTCCCTGCTGTTCCTGTGGGGCCCCGAAGCACAGTGGGACTTCACCCGCTGGTTCCAACTCGGTGGCCTGTGGGCATTTGTCGCCCTCCACGGCGCCTTCGCACTGATCGGCTTCTGCCTGCGTCAGATCGAAATCGCCCGTTTAGTCGGCATCCGTCCCTACAACGCCCTCGCATTCACAGGCCCGATCGCCGTGTTTGTGTCGGTGTTCCTGCTCTACCCCTTGGGTCAATCAGGCTGGTTCTTCGCCCCCAGTTTCGGCGTCGCAGCAATTTTCCGCTTCC